>DASQKY010000005.1 GCA_035630295.1 Acidimicrobiales bacterium
TGACGACGATGCTCGCCGCGATGTCCAGCCGCCGGCGCATCCCGCCGGAGAAGTGCTTGACCAGCCGCCCGGACGCGTCGCTGATCCCGAACGCCTCGAGCAGCTCGTCGGCGCGTGTCCGCGCGCCCGCCCGGGTGAGCCCGAGCAGCCGGCCGAGCAGGACCAGGTTCTCCCGGCCGGTCAGCTCCTCGTCGACGGACGCCAGCTGGCCGGTGAGGCTCACCTCGCCCCGCACGGCGTCGCCCTCGGTGCGGATGTCGTGGCCCAGCACGCGGGCGCTGCCGGCGTCGGGCGGGATCAGGGTGGCCAGCATGCGGATCGTCGTCGTCTTGCCCGCCCCGTTGGGGCCGAGCACGCCGTAGACCCCCCCGGTGGGGACGACGAGGTCCAGGCCGTCGACGGCCCGGGTCTCCCCGAACGTCTTGACCAGGCCGCGGGCCTCGATGGCGGGTGGGGCCAGGGCCGCGGCCGGCCGGCCGCCCTGGGGTTGGGTGTCAGTGAGGGTCATCTCGGCCTCCGGATAGGGTCGGTCCACGCCCGGGAGGCGCCAGATCGGGCCTGGCACCCGCCAGGTCGCCCCCTGGCCGCCCCCTGACCAGGGACGGAGGCCACGGACGGTGTCGGAGCTGGTGGGTCGGGAGCAACCGGCGGCCGTCCTCGACGCCGAGCTGGACCGCACCCTGGCCAGCCACGGGGGCCTGGTCCTGGTGGCCGGGGAGGCCGGCATCGGCAAGTCGTCGCTGGTGGCCGGGGCGGTGGACCGGGCCCGCCACGGCGGCGCCGCGGTGGCCGTGGGCACGTGCTGGGACCGCGAGGGCGCCCCCGGGTACTGGCCCTGGGTCCAGGCCCTGCGCGCCCTCGAGCGCAGCGCCGGGCCCGAGACGTGGGCCGGGGCCCGGGCCGAGGCCGGCGGGGAGCTGGGCCTCCTGCTGGGCGAGGGGGGCGGGGCCCTGGGGCCGGCCGCGGGCGACGCCTTCGGCCTCCACGACGCGGTCACCACCCTGCTGGTGGCGCTGGCCCGGGCCCGCCCGGTGGTGGTGGTGCTCGAGGACCTCCACTGGGCCGATCCCCCCACCCTGCGGCTGCTGGAGTTCGCGGCCCGCCACGGCTGGTACGAGCGCCTCCTGCTGGTCGGCACCTACCGGGACGTCGAGGTCGAGGCCGGCGACCACCCCCTGGCCCCCCTGATCGCCCCGCTGGTGGCCAAGGCCCGGGCCGTGACCCTCACCGGGCTCTCCCCGGCCCAGGTGGGCGAGGTGGTGACCCGCACCACCGGCCGGACCGCGCCGCCGGAGGTGGTCGACGAGCTCCACCGCCGCACCGGCGGCAACCCCTTCTTCGTGGAGCAGACGGCCCGCCTGTGGCAGAGCACGGGCGTGGTGGACGGGGTCGCCCCCGGGGTGCGCGACGCCGTCGACCGGCGGCTGGCCCTCCTGCCCGAGCAGGTCCGCGACGCCCTGGCCACCGCCGCCCTGCTGGGCCGGGCCACCCACCGGCCGGTGCTGGGGGCGGTGCTGGGCCGGGCCGGGCCCGAGCTCGACGCCGTGCTGGGCGAGGCCCTGGCCGCCCGCCTCCTGGTGCTGGCCGAGGACGGCCGCCTGGCCTTCGTCCACGACCTGGTGCGCGAGGCGCTGGTGGCCGGGCTGGCCCCCGACGAGGCCCGCCGGCGCCACGCCGCGGTGGTGGCCGCCCTCGACCGCCCCGAGGCCGCCGAGGAGGTGGCCGCCCTGGTCGAGCCGGGCGACCTGGCCCACCACGCCCACCGGGCCGGGGACCGGGTCGACGCCGAGCGCACCGTCGGGCTGCTGCTGGCCGCGGCCCGGGCCGCGGCCAGCCGCATGGCCGTCGACGAGGAGGCCGGCCACCTGCGCCGGGCCCTGTCCGTCCTGCCCGCCGACCGGGCCCGCCCGCGGGCCTTCGTGTCGGTCGAGCTGGGTTGGGCGCTGTTGCGCACCGGTGACCTGGCCGCCAGTCGCCGGGCCTTCGAGGAGGCGGCGGCCACCGCCCTCGACCTGGACGACGCCGCCCTGCTGACCCGGGCCGCCCTGAGCCTGCGGGCCTCGGTGTGGCTGGTGGCCTCCGACGAGGACCGGCGCCGGGCGGCCGAGCTGGTCGACAGGGCCCACCGGCGCCTGGTGGTGGACCAGGGCCACCCGTCGGCCGCCACCAGTGCCCTCGGCCGCGAGCAGGAGCTGACCGCGGTGGCGCTGGAGATGTGCCGCCGGTCGGGCGACGAGCGGGCCCTGTGGGACGCCCTCGTGGCCCGGCACGACGCCCTGTGGGCCCCGGGGACGGCCGGGGACCGGATCGACCTGGCCGACGAGATGCTGGCCGTGGCCCACCGCACCGGCGACCTGTCCTCGGAGGTGGAGGCCAGCCAGCGCCGGGTGCTCGACCTGGTGGAGCTGGGCGACCCCCGGGCCCTGGACGAGCACGAGGCCTTCCAGGCCCGGGCCCGGCACCTGAGCTCGGGCATGTCCCGGGGCCTGGCCCGGTGGACGGGCGCCCTGGTGGCCGGTCTCCAGGGCCACTTCGACGAGGCCCGGGCCCTGCTCGACGAGGCCGCCGCCATCGACGCCCGGGCCGGCCACCAGCACGACGACGTGTTGGCCCTGGCCGTCCAGGTCCGGTGGTCGATCGAGCTCCAGCAGGGCCGCGACGACGCCATCGACACGCTGCTGGGCGCGGCCACCGAGGCCGGCCACCCCCACGCCGGCCTGCTGCGGGCCGTGACCGCCCTGGAGCGGGGGGCGGTCGACCGGGCCCGGGCCTACGCCGACGAGGTGGCCGGCACCGGGGCCGAGCCGGCCCGCTGGTTCGCCCCCCTGTGGCTGCGCTTCCGGGCCCAGCTGGCGGCGGCGACCGGCGACGCCGAGCGGCTCGACGGGGCCCGGGCCGCCCTGGCCCCGCTGCGGGGGTGCTGGGCCGCCATGGACCAGGGCCCGGTCGACGGGCCCTTCTCCCTGTGGGCCGGCCTGGTCGAGCTGGGGGCGGGCCGGTGGGACGAGGCCGCCGGGGCCTTCGAGGCGGCGGCGGCCGAGGCCGAGCGGCTGGGCGCCCGGCCCTGGGCGGTCGAGGCCCGGAGCCGCCTGGCCGAGGCCCGCCTGGCCCGCGACCCGGGCGACCCCGGCGCCGCCGCCCTCCTGCTTGCCGTGGAGGACGAGGCCCGGGCCCTGGGCATGGCCCGGGTGGTGGCCCGGGCCCAGGCCCTGGGCCGGGCCGCGGGCTCCCCCGGCCCGGTTCCCGCCCCCACCGCCGAGCCGGCGCCGCCGGGTGGCCCGCCGGCGACCGACGACGGCGGCCGCCCCACGTTCCGGCGCGACGGCGACGTGTGGGCCCTGGCCTACGCCGGCACCACCGCCCACGTCCCGCACGCCAAGGGGCTGGCCGACATCGACACGCTGCTGGCCCGGCCCGGCATGGGCGTCCGGGCCGTCGACCTGCTCCACCCCGAGGGCGGTGGGGCGGCCCGGGCCGCGCGCTCCCTGGGGGGTGACGCCGTGCTCGACGAGCAGGCCAAGGCCGCCTACCGGACCCGGCTGGGCCAGCTCGACGACGAGATCGACCGGGCCCTGGCCCGCCACGACGACACCCGGGCCGGGGCCCTCGACGCCGAGCGGGCCGCCCTCATCGACGAGCTGCGGCGGGCCACGGGGCTGGGCGGGCGCAGCCGCCGCCTGGGCGACGACGCCGAGCGCGCCCGCAAGGCCGTGACCGAGCGCATCCGCGACACCCTGCGGAAGCTGGACGCGGCCCACCCGGCCCTGGCCGCCCACCTGCGGGCCACCGTCCGCACCGGTGCCACCTGCGCCTATGAGCCCCCGGGCCGTCCCGGGGGCTGACGCTCAGCCGGGTCCCGGCTCGCTGGCGTCGTCGGGCGGGGCGGTGCCGGGGGCATCGACCGGGGACTGGTCGACGGTGGGGGCGTCGCCCTCGACCTGCTGGACGTCGGCATCGGCGACCTCGTCGGCCTCGACGGTGGCGCCGGCGGAGGGGGCAGCCGGCTCCCCGGTGTCGTCGGCCGCCGACGCCAGCTCCTCGGCCGCCACCTCGGCCGCGGGCCGGGCCGGCTCGTGCTGGGGGGCGGGGGCGTCGTCAGCCGCCTCGACCACCGTCTCGACCAGCTCGCCCTCGCTGGTGGGCTGGTCCCCGTCGGGCAGCACGGCCTCGTCACCATCGGCGGTCGGCGGGTAGTGGATGTAGAGGCCCTCGATGATCTCCCGGAGGCCGTCGGTGCCGTGGCCCTTGACCAGGTCGACGGTGACCACGCTGCCGTTGATGTGGATGGCGACGATGCCGCCCCGGGCCAGGAGCCGGCGGGCCAGCTCGTCGGGCGGCCGGTCGCCCCGCACCTCGCCGGGCACGTAGCGCTCGTGCCCCATGCCGGTGAGGGCCCGGTTGGTCTCGAATCTGACCATCCCCGGGTTGGCCACCGAGGGCTTCTCGACGACGACGATCGGCTGACCCATGGCTCGGCAACCTACTGCGTCGCCCCACGGGGCCGTCCAACGGCGGTGCCGCTCAGCCGGTGGCTCCCCGAGGGCCGGCCACCCGGGCCCACCGGGGCCGGGACCCGTCGCGCCCCAGGCCCCGGAGGGCCAGGACCGACAGCGCCCCGGCCACCACGGCCAGGGCGGTGTGGACCACCACGAAGCCCACCCGGTGCCCGTGGGCCACGATGAGGGGCAGGCGGACCAGCCAGTAGCCCAGCGACCAGGCGGCCAGGCCGGTCACCGCGGCGCCGGCCCGGTCCCAGCGGCGCAGCACCGCCACCGCGGCCAGGGCGGCCAGGGCCACGAAGGCCCCCACCGGCAGGGTGGCCAGGACCTTCTCCCCGGTCTCCAGCGCGTCGTCGCCCCAGGCCAGGGGGAGGCGCGTGGTCCAGGTCAGGAGGGTCCACCCGGCCAGGGCCAGGGCCAGGGCACGGGTCCGGGGGGAGAGCGGGCGCACGGCGGCCAGGGTACGGGAGGGTCCCCGAGCGGGCCCCACCGGAGCGGCGAGGGCGGCCGGCCGTCCCCGTAGGCTCACGGCGACCGCCACCGAGGACGACGCGTGCCCACCCGCCGAACGGCCCCCCACCCCCCTGAGCCCCCGGCGCCGCGTCCCGGGCGCCGGCCCCCGTCCCGCCCCGGGGCCCGGCCGGTCGTCCTCCTGGTGGCCCTGGGGCTGGTCCTCCTGGGCGCCTGCAGCACCATCCGGGTGTTCACCGACTTCGGCGCCGTGCTGCGTGACGCCGGCTTCGGCGACGTGACGGTGACCATCGACAGCCGCGGGCCCAGCACCCTGGTGGTCACGGCCTCGGCCCCGGGGGGCGACACCCTGACCGAGGCCCACGACCTGGCCGCCGAGCTGGCCTGGCAACGTTTCCCCCGTCGCTTCGAGGAGCTGCGCGTCACCCTCGACGGCGAGCGTCGGGAGCACACCCGGGCCCAGCTGGAGGAGGCCTACGGCCCCCGCCCCGCGGGCCTGGACGAGACCGACCTGGGCGACGAGGTCACCCGCTTCGGCGTGACCGCCCTGGTCTCGGTGATGGTCGTCGGCCTGGTGGTGATGGCCGGGGTGGCGGTGGCCGTGGTGCTGGTGATCCGGGCCCGGCGACGGCGCCGGCCGGCCCAGGGCGACCGGCCGGTCGACCCGCCGCCCCCGTGGCCCCCGCCCGGACCGGGGCCCGACGACGGACCCACCCCCGACGACGGCGAGACGCGCCACCTCGGCCGCCGGCCGCGGGGCCCGGTCCCGCCCGCGTCGCAGGTCCCGCCCGGCTGGGGCCCCTAGGCCAGACCGGGCCGGCCCGGGGCTGCGGTCAGGCGAACAGGCGGCCCTGGAGCCGCTGGGCCTGGAGGCGGGCCTCCTCCCGGGCCGCCTCGCGGGCCACCACCCGGTCGCGCGCCGCGGTCGACCAGGGCAGGTCGTCGACGAAGGCCCAGCTCATGCGGTGCACGGCAGTGGGGCCGTGGCCCCGGAGGGCCAGCTTGTGGCGGGGGCACGGGTAGCCCTTGTTGGCCGCGAACTCGAAGCCGGGGTGGTCACCGGCCAGCTCCCGCATCATGCGGTCGCGGGTGACCTTGGCCAGCACGGAGGCGGCGGCGATGGACAGGCAGCGGGCGTCGCCCTTGACGATCATGCGGGTGGTGGCGGCGCCCACGAAGTCCCACTTGCCGTCGATGAGGGCGGCCCCCACCTCCACCCCCAGGCCGGCCAGGGCCCGGCGGGCGGCCAGGCGCTGGGCCTCGGACATGCCCAGCGCGTCGCACTCGGCCGCCGACGCGTGGCCCACGCCCCACGCCGCGCACCAGCCGGCGACCCGGTCGTAGAGCCGCTCGCGCTCCACCGCGGTCAGGGCCTTGGAGTCCCGCACGCCGTTGACCCGCCGATCCGGGGGGAGGACGGCGGCGGCCACGGTCAGGGGCCCGGCCCAGGCGCCCCGGCCCACCTCGTCCAGGCCGACCACCACCTCGTGGCCGTCGGCCCACAGCTCGCGCTCGACGGCCAGGGACGGGGCCTTGCCCTGCAGGGCGCGGCGCATCCGGGGCCGGGCGGGCGCCGAGCGGGTGGGCACGCCGCGACGGTACCGTCCCCCCGTGCGCAGCGTGCTGTCGAGGTCGTCGGTCGACTCCCGCCTGTCCGTGCTCTCGGTCAGCTCCGACCTGTCGATGCTCTCGGCCGGGAGCATCCTCAGCGCGGCCTCGGCCGGGGCCATCCTGTCCCTGGCCTCGGCCGGCAGCATCCTCAGCGTCGGCTCCGCCGGCAGCATCCTCAGCGTCGGCTCGGCCGGCAGCATCCTCAGCGTGGGCTCCGTGGGCAGCATCCTGAGCGTGGGCTCGGCCTTCGGGGTCCGGGCCCGGGGCGCGGCGCCGGGCCGGGGCCGGGGTGATGGCGGGCGGGACGAGCAGGCCGCGGCCCGGGCGGTGGGCACCGCCGTGGCCCTGGCCGCCCTGGCCTCGCTGGCGGTCCCGTCGGGGCGGGGGTGGCCGGTCCGGGAGCTCCGCCGGTGATCGACCCCGACCCCTCCCCGGCCACCGACCGGGTGCTGGCCCCCGGCACCCGGGTCGAGGTGCGCGACGGGTTCGAGGGCCACTGGCACCGGGGCTACGTGGTGGCTGGCCACGACGAGGACGGCTACCGGCTGCGGCGGGCCTCCGACGACACCCTCCTGCCCCGGCCGCTGCCCCGCACGTCGATCCGCCGGGAGCGCCGCACATCCATGTGGTGGATCTAGCGTCTCAGCCGACGCCCCGGCCCAGGGACTCGATGTAGGTGTCCACGTCGATGGCGGTCAGGGTCAGGGTCTTGAGCGTGCCCCGGGCCCCCAGGGCGGTGGCCACCTTGGCCATGGTGACCTCGTCCGGCGCCTCCAGGACGTTGAGGAAGTCGTACTGGCCGAGCAGGGCGTACTGCTCCAGCACCTTGACCCCCATGGCCTCCAGCTCGCCGTTCACCGCCTTCAGCCGCTGCGGGTCGTCGCGCAGCCGGGCGGCGCCGTCGGGGCCGAGCGTCGACAGCATCACGTACTTGGGCATGGCGGCAACCTACCTGGTGCCCGCGCCCTCGACCCCGGCCTCGGCGGGAGGGCGGGGCTCCTAGCGTGGGGCCATGGCCCGATCAGTCGACATCGTCCCCCACACCCACTGGGACCGGGAGTGGTACCGGACCTTCCAGGCCTTCCGCATGCGCCTGGTCGACCTGGTCGACGGGCTGCTGGACCGGCTCGACACCGACCCCGGCTACGCCCACTTCATGCTCGACGGGCAGATGGCCGTGGTCGACGACTACCTGGCCATCAGGCCCCACGAGGCCGACCGCATCCGCCGCCTGGTCGCCGCCGGCCGCCTCAGCGTGGGGCCCTGGTACGTGCTCATGGACGAGTTCCTGGTCTCGGGCGAGACCATCGTGCGGGACCTGGAGATGGGCCTGGAGCGGGCCGCCTCCTTCGGGGGGGCCATGGAGGTCGGCTACCTGCCGGACATGTTCGGCCACATCGCCCAGATGCCCCAGGTCCTGGCCGGCTTCGGGCTGGACGAGGCCGTGGTGTGGCGGGGCATCCCGGCTGCCGTCGACGCCCCCGCCTTCCGGTGGCGCTCGCCGGACGGCAGCGAGGTGCTGGCCGAGTACCTGGCCGACGGGTACTCCAACGGCGCCGTCCTGCCCCCCGACGCCAAGGAGCTGCTGGCCCGGGTGGCCGACTGGGCCGACCGCCACGAGCCCCGCTCCGGCGACCCCCTGCTGTGGATGAACGGCACCGACCACCTCATGCCCCAGGCCGCCCTGGGGCGCCTGGTGGCCGAGGCCGACGCGCTCTCGGAGGAGTGGGACCTGCGGGTCTGCTCCCTGGCCGAGCACGTGGCGGCCCGGGCCGCGGCCCTCGACGACGCCCCCGGCGGGCGGGCCGCCCTGCCCACCTGGACCGGCGAGCTGCGCTCCGGGGCCCGGACCAACGTCCTCATGGGCGTCACCTCCAACCGGGTCGACGTCCGCCAGCGGGCGGCCCGGGCCGAGGCCGCGCTGGAGCGCCGGGCCGAGCCGCTCTGCGCCCTGTTCGCCCCGGCCGGGGCCTGGCCCGAGGCCTTCCTGGCCGAGGCCTGGGGCCTGGTGGTCCGCAACGCGGCCCACGACTCGATCTGCGCCTGCTCGGTGGACCCGGTGGTCGACGCCGTGCTCCACCGCTACGACGAGGCCATCGACGTGGCCGACGGCCTGGTGGCCCTGGCCCTGAGGGGCATCGGGGCCGCCGCCGGCGGCACCGGCCCGGTGGTGGTGAACCCCACGGCCCGGGCCCGCACCGGCGTGGTCGAGGTCACCGTGGACGACCCCGAGGGGGCCGGCGCCCCGGCCGGCACCCAGGTCCTGGCCCCCCTACCGGCCCGACGCCTGGTCGACGGCGGGAGCCGGGTCAACCTGGGCGAGGTGGTGACCCGGGTGCTGGCCACCGACCGCAGCCTGGTCCAGGTCGACCTGGACGAGGGACCCGACGGCATCACCGTCCTGGCCCGCGCCGCGGCCGTGGCCCCCGACGCCGAGATCGACCACGAGGAGCTGCGGGCCCGCGTCGCCGAGCTGGTGGCAGCCGGGCCCCCGGGCACGCCGGTGATGGCCTGGCGGGAGGGCCACCCGGGCCTGCGGCTGCTGGCCCGGGCCACGGTGGACGGCTTCTCCTGGCGGCGCTGGGACCCGGCCGGCGCCGCCCCCGTCGAGGCGGCCCGGGCCGCCGTCACCGAGGGCGGCGGCGCCCGGCTGGGCAACGGCGTGGTCGCGGTCGAGGTCGACCCCGGCACCGGGACGTGGTCGCTGGGCGGGCGGCCCGGCTACGGCCGCCTGGTCGACGGCGGCGACCACGGCGACACCTACAACTGGTGCCCGCCCCCGGCCGGCGACGTGCTGGTCGAGGCGCCCGACGCGGTGCGGGTGGCGGTGGTGGAGGACGGCCCGGTCCGGGCCCGGGTCCGCATCGAGGCCGACCACACCTGGCCCGAGGCCGTGGTGGACGGGGCCCGCTCCGGGGCCGTGGCCACCACGGTGGTGACCGAGCTGGCCGTCCACGCCGGCGAGGCCCTGCTGCGGGTCACCACCACCGTCGACAACCGCAGCCGCGACCATCGCCTGCGGGTGCACCACCCCCTCCCCCGCCGGGCCACGGCCTCAGCCGCCGGGTGCGCCTTTGCCACCGTCCCCCGGGGCCTGGAGGCCGAGGGCGGGCCCACCGAGGCGCCCCTGCCCACCTTTCCGGCCCGGGGCCACGTCACCGCCGGTGACCTGACCGCGGTGGTGGAGGGCGTGGTGGAGTACGAGCTGGTCGGCATCGAGGACGAGGAGGCCACCGAGCTGGCCCTCACCCTGCTGCGGGCCACCGGCCTGCTGTCGCAGGGCCCCATGGAGACCCGGCCCGTCCCGGCCGGGCCGGTGGTGGCCACGCCCGGGGCCCAGGTGCCCGGCCCCACCACCGTGCGCTACGGCCTGGCCGTCGACGCGGCCGACCCCCTGGCCCTGGCCGACGACCTGGTCGTCGGGCTGCTGGTGGCCTCGCCCCGGGGGCCGCACCGGGCCGACGGGCACACCGCCCTGGCCGTGGACGGGGCCGAGGTGTCCTCGGTGCGCCGCCGCCACGGCCGGCTGGAGGTGCGGGTCTGGAACCCGAGCGACGCCGAGACCGTGGTGCACGTCGACCGCCCGGGCTGGCAGGTCGACCTCCGGGGCCGCCCCCTGGACCGCCTGGACGGGCCCTTCACGCTCCGCCCCTGGGGGATCGCCACCCTGTCCCTCGACGACCGGTGAGGGCCCGGCTCAGGGGATGATCTCGACCGGGGTGCCGGTGGGGGCCAGCCACATGACCTGGATGACGGCCCCGTTGTCCATGCGGACGCAGCCGTTGCTGGTGGGCTCGCCCAGCAGGCCGGTGGCGAAGGTGCCGTGGAGGGCGATCTGGCCCACGCCCCCGCCGAAGCTCTCCAGGGTGGGGCTGAAGGCGCTGACGCTGAGCTGGCCCGCCCCGTAGGCCGGGTCCGGCGGCTCCAGGGGCCGGACCCCGTCGACGAAGTACGTGCCCAGCGGGGTGGGGGTGTCGTCGCGCCCCACGGCCACGGTGGTCGAGAGCAGGGGGGTGTCGCCGTGGAGCACGGTGAGGCGGCGGGCGGCCAGCTCGACCCGGATCCAGTTGGGGACCTCGCGCCGGGTCACCGCCTCGGCCCGCACCCATCCGGTGCGGCCGTTGGGGCGAGACGACACCTGGATCCGCAGCCAGCCGTCGAGGCGGTCCTCCAGCACCCGGAACACCACCGGCAGGCCCTCCCAGGTGGGGTTGGCCAGCACCTCCGGCTCGGCGGCGTCGGGGCTGTCGAACACCTCGACGAAGGGCCCGGCGGCGTCGGCCACCGGGAAGGCCAGCGGCCGGCTCGGGCCCTGGGGCAAGCCGCTGATGGGCCAGGCCCCCTCCACCAGCGCGGGGGCCGTCGCCACCGTCGGGCCCACCCGGCCGGCGACCACGGGCGCGTCGCGGCCCGTGGTGGCCAGCACGCCGCCCAGGGTGCCCAGGCAGGCGGCGACGAGCACGGGGCCGACCGCCCGGGCGACACGCATGACCGGACGCTACCGCGGCCGGGAGCGCCCGGAGCCCGAGCGGGTCCGGACCCGGGCCTCCTCCAGGGCGGCCAGGCGCTCCTCCCGGGCCTCGGTGCGGCGCTCGCGCACCACCGAGCGGGGCCCGGCCCGGTCGTCGTCGTCGGCCCGGCGCACCGACCACAGCGGCACCCGCCCGATGTCCTTGATGCGCCGGGGCTTGAGCGACTTCCAGGCCAACGCCTCGTCGTCGCCCACCGCGGTGCGGACCTCGTCGGTGGTCACCACCGAGCCCGGGAAGGCGATGTTGACGACGCGGCTGGCCAGGTTGACCACCGGGCCGTACAGGTCGGCCTCCCGCTCCAGCACCGGGCCGCAGGCGATGCCCACCCGCACGTCGGACAGGGCCTCGTCGGCGGCGTACTCCTCGGCCAGGGCCAGGCCCACCCGCACCGCCTCGGCCGGGTCGTCGACCACGTACATGACCTCGTCGCCGATCATCTTCACCACCCGGCCCTCGAAGCTGGTGACGGTGTCGTAGGCGATCTCCTCGAAGCGGCCCACGATGCTGGCCAGGGTGTGCTCGTCGACCTGTTGGCTGAGGGTGGTGAAGCCGACCAGGTCGGCGAAGCCCACCGCCTTCACGTCCCGCCCCTCGCCGGTGTCGAGCTCGCGGACGATGCGGCGCCGGGCCGCGATCTGCAGGTGGCGCCGCCACACGTGCTCGATGACCTGGGTCATGGTCGGGAGCATGGTGTTGGCCACCAGGGCCATCTGCGGGTCGTCGGCGGCCCGGGTGGCGGGGTCGGCCTCGAAGGAGTCGACCATGGCCGTGGCCACCCGGGCCAGCGACCAGCCGATGACCCGGCTCATCTGGACGGCCAGGTCCGGCTCGACCAGCCCCAGCTCCATGAGGCCGGCCACCGTGCCCAGCATCTCAGCGTCGACCTCGGTGAAGATCCGCCCGCCGGGCCGGGGCTCGGGCAGGCCCAGGGACCGCCAGATGAGGGTGATCTGCCGGGCCGGCATGCCGGTGACGGCGGCCAGCTCGTCGAGGTCGTACCGGGCCGGGTCGGGCACGGCGAAGCGCTCGACGGCCAGGAAGCCCAGGACCCCGGCGGCCTGGGCCCGGTCCAGGGTGGCGTCGTCGACGCCCTGCTCGGCCAGCAGGCCCCGCAGCGTGGGCCCGGCGCCGGCAGCCTCGCCCGACGGCGTGAGCTCGTCGCCCAGGGCCTCCTGCTCGCCATCGGTCACGCGCCGCATCCTCCCGCGTGGGCCTGCCTCACGCCACCCGTGGCCCGAGTGACCCTCCCCCCGCCCTCCGACTTTGGACCGGAGTCCGCCACGGAGGTCGTCACTGGTCCAAGGTTCGTCAGGTGAAGGAGGCGCCTCCCCCGTCGTCGGGAGCCCCGGGCGGCGGGTCCTCGGCCGGGGGCGGGGTGGTCGACGGGGGCGGGGCGTCGGGACCGGGGTCCTGGGGGCGCCACACCGAGCGGGGCGGGGCGGCGACGGCCACGGCCCGAGGGGTGCCGGCCGGGTCTCCCTCGGCCGACGAGCCCGAGTCGGAGGCTGAGGCCGAGTCGGGGTGGAGGCCGGCCTCGGCCGGGCGGGGCACCGGGTCCAGGAGGGCCTCGCCCCGGCGATCGCGACTGGACCACCCGGGGTCGAGCCCCGGGGCGGTGAGGACGGCGCCCGGCTCGCCGGGCGGGTCGGCCAGCTCCCACAGGACGGCGGGGCGGTCGCCGTGCCAGCGCACGGCGTAGGACAGGGTGCCCCAGCGCGTCGGCGCCCCGTGGAGCTCCCAGCCCTGCCCCCACCAGGCCGGCGGCAACCACGGGGTCAGGGCCGGGCCCTCGGGGCCGTCTGCGACCAGCAGGCGGGCCACCGCGTCGAGCAGCCGGGCCGGGGCCAGGCCGTCGTCGCCCACCCACCGCTCCGGGTCGGACCAGGTCCAGGTGGCCGAGGCCCGTCGCAGCAGGCCCCACAGCGCCCCCGACGGCTGGCCGGCCCGGGCCGCGGCCACCGCGGTGGCGGCCAGGGCTCGGGGCGTGGTCGACGGGGCGTCCAGGTCGAGCTCGGGAGCAGGCCCCGTGGGGTGCGCCCGGGCCCCGACCCGAGCGGCGTCGGCGGCCACCCGGGCCGCGGCGTCGGGCTGGTCGAGGCGGGCCAGCAGCAGGGCCCCGGCGTCGAGGCCCTCGGCCACCACCCGGGGGTCGGTGCCGGACGGCTTGCGCACGGCCCGGCCCAGGGCCTCGATGGCCCCGCCGACCTCGGGCAGCCAGGCCCGGGCCGGCCCGATGTCGCCCGAGGCCACGGCGTGGACGGCCAGGGCCCGGAGGGCGGCGGCGGTGGCCTCCGGGGAGCCGAACCCGCCTCCCCGCTGCTGGTCGTCGGGCCAGGCGGCCAGCAACCGGTCCACGGCATCGGCTTCGCCCCACCAGGCCAGGGTGGACAGGATCTCCATGCGGTCACCGACCGGGTCGTCCCCGGGCAGGGTCCCGGTGGTGACGGCGTGGGTGGCCGGCGGGGGGGCGGCGTCCGAGGCCGCCGGCTCCCGCACCACCCGGTGGGCCAGGGGGAGGGATCGGCGGGCGGCGGTCACCGCCTCGGCCAGCACCGGGTCGGGCAGCTCGAGGCGCGGTCCCCGGTCGGCCAGGGCCATCCACCCCCGGGCCACGGCCTCGGCGTCGGGCAGGTGGGCCGGCCACCCGATGCGGACGCCGCTGTCGTCGTCGGTGAGCATGCCACCGAGGTCGTAGCCGGACGGGAGGAGCAGGAGGCGGGCGGTGGCCGTGTGGGGCAGCGGGGTCAGGAAGGCGGCCGACACCAGGGCCAGGTCCTCCTCCCCCGACAGCTCGGCCCCCTCGCCCTGCAGGGGAGGCATGGGCCAGGGCTCGGCGTCGCCCGCCTCCACGTGGCGGAGGGGATCGGTGCCGTCGCAGGTGCGCGCCCATCGGGACGGGGCCCGGGGCAACAGGGCGATCGGGTCGTAGACCTCCAGGACCTGGACGCCGGTCCCGCTCCGGGGCTCACCGGCCACGGGCAGGAGGTCGATCCCCCGGTTGGAGACCAGGCCGACCGGCGAGAAGGGCCGCACCACCCAGGCCAGCACCACCGGGACGGCCGAGCGGTTCTCGACCTCGACCACCAGCCACTCGTCGCCCCCCGGGTAGTGCGAGCCCCGGGCCCCGAAGGCCCGGTGGACGACGTGGCCGCCCGGCACCCGCACCGTGGTCTCCACCACCGGCGCCCCGTCGATGCGGGCCTGGGTGACGTTGGCCTCCCGGGCCGGGTGGTACCAGCGGTCCTCGGCCCCGACGGCCCAGTCCACCGACACCGAGTCGTGGACGGTCACCAGGCCCCGGGGATCGACGGTGGAGGTGCGGCGGCCGTCGACCACCCCCAGCCGGGTCCAGGACGGCACGGCGTCGTCCCGAGCCAGCGACGGGGGGAGGACCCACCCCGACGCCCGCATGCGGGGCAGCCAGGCCCGGGTCAGCTCCCCGTCGGGCCGCTGCTCGACCCAGGGCGCGTCGCGGGGGGACCCCGGGTCCCGGTCAGGGCTCCGCCCGCCCCCCGCCACCCCGGCCAGCGCCCGGACGGCCTCCCGCCAGCTCACCGGCCGGGGCGGACGCCGGCCAGCTCGTGGCCCGAGTCGCGCTTGAGCAGGCCCCGGTAGGCCGCGTCGGCGGCGCGGCCGTCGTGGCACACCGCCTTGACCTGGGCGGCGATGGGCATGTCGATGTCCAGCTCGTCGGCCAGCTCGCACACCACCTTCGAGGTCCTGACCCCCTCGGCCACCATGTTCATGGCCGCGATGATCTCCTCGATGGTCTCGCCCCGGCCCAGGCGCTCGCCCACGTGGCGGTTGCGGCTCTGGGGGCTGATGCACGTGGCCACCAGGTCGCCCATGCCGGCCAGGCCCGAGAAGGTCAGGGCCTCGCCCCCCAGGGCCATGCCCAGGCGGGTCATCTCGTTGAGGCCCCGGGTGACCACCGCGGCCCGGGTGTTGTCGCCCGCCCCCAGCCCGTCGGCCATGCCGGCGGCGATGGCGATGACGTTCTTGAGCACGCCCCCCAGCTCGCAGCCGACCACGTCCTCGTTGGTGTAGACGCGGAACAGCTCGGTCCGGAACAGGGCCTGGAGGGCGCGGGCCACGTTGTGGTCGTCCATGGCCATCACCGCGGCGGCGGCGTGGCCGGCCAGGATCTCCCTGGCCAGGTTGGGCCCGGTCAGCACTCCGACGGGGTGGCCGGGGGTCACCTCGGTGATGATCTCGCTCATCCGCTGGCGGGTGCCGACCTCCAGGCCCTTGGCCAGGCTGACCACCGGCACCCAGGGCCGCAGGTGCTCGGCCACCTGCTCCAGGGTGGAGCGGAAGCCCAGCGACGGCACCCCCATGACCAGCACGTCGGCCTGGCTGACGGCCTCCTCCAGATCGGCGGTGGCGTGCAGCGAGGCGGGCAGCTGGTGGTCGGGGAGGTAGTCGCCGTTGCGGTGCTCGGTGCGGATCTGCTCGGCCAGCTCGGGCCGCCGGGACCACAGGGTGGTGGGCGTGTTGCCCGCGGCCAGGGCGGCGACGGTGGTCCCCCACGACCCGGACCCGATCACCGCCACCCTGATGTCCATGCGCGGACCGTACACCGGGTCGCCGAGCAGCCGTCAGGCCGCGGCCCGGCCGCGAGCCGACCGGCCGGCACCGGTAGCCTCGGGCTGGTGCCGGCCGCCGTCGTGGTCCCCGTGAAGGCGTTCCGCACCGCCAAGGTGCGCCTGGCCGCCGCCCTCGACCCGGCGGCCCGGGCCGAGCTGGCCCGGCAGATGGCCACCCTGGTGGTGGCGGCGGCCGCTCCCCTGCCGGTCACCGTGGTGTGCGACGACGAGGAGGTGGCGGCCTGGGCCCGGGGCCTCGGCGTCACCGTGGCCTGGACCCCGGGCCTGGGCCTGGACGGGGCGGTGGAGGCCGGGGTGGAGGCGGTGGCCGCGACCGGGGCCGACCGGGTGGTGGTGGCCCACGCCGACCTGCCCCTGGCCCGCGACCTGGCCCCCCTGGCCGACGGCCCCCGGGACGAGGTGACCCTGGTGCCGGACCGTCGCCAGGACGGCACCAACGTGATCGTCCTGCCGGCCCGGTGCGGGTTCCGCTTCGCCTACGGGCCCGGCTCCTTCGCCCGCCACCGGGCCGAGGCGGCCCGGCTGGGCCTGGCCGTGCGCACCATCCGCGACGCCCGGCTGGGCTGGGACGTCGACCTGCCCACCGACCTGGACCTGCCCACCGAGGCCGACCTGGCCCGGGCCGCGGTCGCCGACCCGACGTGACCGTCCGCTCCCGCGACCTGGACGTCCCCGAGCGGGCCCTGGCCGTGGGCGCCCACCCCGACGACGTCGAGTTCGGGGCCGGGGCCACCCTGGCCCGGTGGGCGGCCGTGGGGTGCGAGGTGTCGCTGCTGGTCTGCACCGACGGCTCCAAGGGCACGTGGGACCCCGACGCCGACCAGGCGGAGCTGGTGGCCACCCGCCAGGCCGAGCAGCGGGCCGCGGCCGAGGCCCTGGGGGCCCGGGGGGCGGTGGTGTTCCTGGGCCTCGTGGACGGTGAGCTGGCGGCCGACCGGGAGGCCACCGCGGCGGTGGCCCGCCACATCCGGGAGCTGCGGCCCGACGTGTTGCTGGGCCACGACCCGTGGCGGCGCCACCGCCTCCACCCCGACCACCGGGCCGCGGGACGGATCGTGGTCGACGCCCTGGTGGCGGCCCGCGACCCACACTTCTTCCCGGAGCACGGCGTGGCCCACCACCGGCCCGGGGCGCTGCTGCTGTTCGAGGCCGACGTCGCCGACCACGCCGAGGTGGCCCCCCCCGAGGCCCTGGAGGCCAAGCTGGCCGCCCTGGAGGCCCACCGCAGCCAGTTCCGCTCGACCATGTTCATCACCGACGAGGACGCCGGCGAGGAGCGCGACCGCTTCCGCCGCCGGGTCCGGGACGAGGCCGCGGTGGCCGGTCGCCGGGTGGGCCGGGCCGGGGCCGAGCTGTTCGCCCGGCTGCCCACCGATCGCTGACGGTCCGTCAGAACTAGCGTCGGGGCGCTGCGGCCACGACAGGGGACCACCATGCGCACCATCGACCTGCGGGCCCTGGCCCGCCGCGCCGCCCCGCTGGTGGTGGCCGGGAGCCTCCTGGCCACCGGGACGGCGTGCTCCGACGACGGCGGCGGCTCGGCCGGTGGCCCCACGACCGCCCCGACCACCGTGGCCCCGGGCGGCGCCCGGGGCGGCGCCGGGAACCCGTGCGACCAGGGGGCCACCGTCGACGCGGTGGGGTCGGTGCCGGTGGAGGGCACGCCCGGCGACGTGACCGTGACCTCCTTCGACGGCACCGAGATCCGGGCCCACTGGTTCCCGGTCGACGGCGCCTCGGCCGACCAGCCGGCCCCCACCGTGCTCATGGGGCCGGGCTGGTCGCTGGCCGGGGACACCTCCGTCGAGGGCGCGGCCCTGTTCGGGGCCCTGGGCATCGGCCCCCTCAACGAGGCCGGCTACAACGTGCTCACCTGGGACCCGCGGGGCTTCGGCGAGTCGACCGGGGCGGCCGCCGTCAACGCCCCCGACGCCGAGGGCCGCGACGTGCAGGTGCTGCTGGACTGGGTGGCCGAGCAGCCCGAGGCCCAGCTCGACGGCGAGGGCGACCCCCGCTCGGGCATGGTCGGCTTCTCCTACGGCGGGGGCATCCAGCTCACCGTGGGGGCCCAGGACTGCCGGGTCGACGCCCTGGTGCCCGGCCTGGCCTGGCACTCGTTGGAGAGCAGCCTGTTCAAGGCCGACACGGTGAAGACGGGCTGGTCCAAGATCCTGGTCGACGCGGCGGCCGGTGGCTCCCTGGACCCCCACATCCTGAGCGCCTCGACCTCGGGCCAGGCCGAGGGCGTGATCAGCGACGAGGACCGGGAGTGGTTCCGGTCCCGGGGCCCGGGCGACGCGGTGGACCGCATCACCGTGCCCACCCTGCTGGTGCAGGGCACGGTGGACACCCTGTTCACCCTGGACGAGGCCCTCACCGTCCACGCCTCGCTGGTGGAGCGGGACGTGCCGACCAAGATGCTGTGGTTCTGCGGGGGCCACGGCGCCTGCCTGACCGACGAGGGCGACCCCGAGCGGGTGGCCGAGGCGTCGTTCGCCTGGCTGGACCACTGGGTGAAGGGGGACGCCTCGGTCGACGTGGGTCCGGCCGTCGACCTGGTCGACCAGGACGGCACCCGATGGACCGGCGACGCCGTACCCACCGAGGACGGCACCGTCACCGGGGCCCTGGACGCCCCGGCGACGCTGGAGCTGGTGGCCGAGGGCGGCTCCGGGCCGTCCGCCGCCGCCCCCACCGACCCGGACGACATCCTGGCCGGGCTGGTGGCCGGCATCACCCCGGCCCCGGCCACCAACGCCGTCGAGGTGCCCGTGGACGTCGACGCCGCCGCCGACGGCCGCCTGGCGGTGGGCGCACCCCGCCTGCGGTTCACCTACGCCGGCACGGTGCCCGACGGCCCCCGGCCCACCCGGCTGTTCGCCCAGCTGGTGGATCGGGCCCGGGGCGTGGTGGTGGGCAACCAGGTCACCCCCATCGCCGTCACCCTGGACGGGGCCCGCCACACCGCCGAGGTCGACCTGGAGGTCGTCGCCCAGCGCCTGGCCGTCGGCGACGGGGCCGGCCTGGTCCTCCAGATCGTGGCCACCACCACCGCCTACGGCGCCCCCCGCCTGGGGGGTCGGGTCACCATCAGCGCCGCGGGGGTCGAGGTCCCGTTGGCCGCCGGCCTCACGGAGGGCTGACCGGCCCGGTGGGCCGACCGGCCGGTCACGGAGCCGGCCCGGGCGCGACGAAGGGGCCCCGGAGGGCCCCTTCGCACGGACGCCTTCAGAGCGTTCGGGTCAGGCCTTGGCCAGCTTGGGGGCCGGGCTCTCGTTGTTGACGATCTTCTTCAGCGAGGTGCCGGCGCTGACCTTGGGGTACTTCTTGGCCTTGGTCTTGACGGCCTCCCCGGTCTGCGGGTTCCGGGCGGTGCCGGCCTTGCGCTGGCCCTGCTCGAACTTGAGGAAACCGGTCAGGACGATCGAGTCGCCCCTCTTGACCGTGGCGGCCACGGTCTCCTCGAAGGCCTTGATCACCGCGGCGACGGTGGTCTTGTCAGTACCGGCCTGGGCGGCCACCTGAGCGATGAAATCGGCCTTGGTCACGTTGGCCACTGGCCAACCTCCTGGGATCGTGGGATGGGTCGAACGCTCTCCGTTCGGCGCGCATCTGAGCCGATGGCGTACCCCCAGGTCAAGCACCCTCCCCGAGCGGAGGCCTTGCGTCGCAAGGGCGTGACACGGGACGGGGCGGGGCGCGAGGCTCGGCCCGTGACCTCCGAGGCCAGTGCCGGACCCCTCCCCGACGGCACCTACGACGCCATCGTCATCGACGCCGACGACCGCGACGACGGCACCGTCGGCCTCCAGCTCACGGTGCTGGCCGGCCCGGCCAAGGGCGAGGTCGTCGACGTCCGGGGCCCGGCGCGGCCCGGCCGGGAAGCCGTGGACCTGCTGGGCCTGCCGGCCACCATCACCGTGGCCGGCGGCCGGCCCCGCGTCGTCCTCGAGCCCTGACCGGTCCCTGACCGGCCCCGGCCGGCGGCGCCGGTCAGGCCGGGGCCACGGCGGTGCCGCGCACCATGGTCCGCACCAGCGGTGAGGCCTTGCGGGCGCTCTCCCGCTGGACGTCCTCCAGGGTGAAGCCGGCCTCCTCGATGGCCTCCGCGGTGCGGCGGGTCAGGTGGCACCCCCCGCACAGGAAGGGCCACACGTGGTCGAACCGGCGCTGCCAGCGCAGCCGCGACGGCCGGTGGTCGGCGGCCACGTGCTCCATGAACACCAACCGGCCCCCGGGCCGCAGCACCCGGCGGAGCTCGGCCAGGGTCGCCGCCGGGTCCGGGACCGAACACAGGACCAGGGTCGACACCACGGCGTCGGCCTCGCCGTCGGCCAGGGGCAGGGAGGCGGAGGCCGCCCGCCGCACCTCGACGGGCACACCGGGGCGCACGGTGCCCAACCGGTCGCGCATCTGGGCCAACATGGCCGGCTCGGGCTCGGTCACCACCAGGCGCTCGACGGCCGGCGGGTAGTGGGCCAGGTTGGCGCCCGTCCCCGCCCCCACCTCGACCACGGTGCCCGAGAGATCGGCCAGCAGGTCGGCTCGCCAGGCCCGCAAGCCGGCCTCCTCCATGGGCGCCAGCACCCGGTCGTAGAGGGCGGCGAAGATCCGGTCGCGCAAGGCCATGCCCCCACCTTCGCGCCGCCGGACCGGGTCGGTCCGGCGGGACCGCTCAGGCCGGGCCCGGGTCGACGGCGGCTCGGAGGCGGCGGGCCACCTCCGCCGCCTCGTCGGGGTCGAGGCCCCGGAGGCGAGGCCAGAAGAAGCCCTTGAGGCCGTCGCCCCGGGTGCGGGGCACCACGTGGACGTGGAGGTGGGGGACGCTCTGGCTGACGACGTTGTTGACGGCCACGAACGAGCCCTGGGCGCCGAGCACCTCGGGCATGGCCGCGGCCAGCCGCCGGGCCCGGGCGAACAGGGGCTCGACGAGGGCCGGGGGCAGGTCGGGCAGGGCCTCGTGGTGGTCCCGGGGGACCAGCAGGGTGTGGCCCACGAACAAGGGCCGGATGTCGAGGAAGGCCAGGGCCACGTCGTCGTCCAGCACCACGTGGGCCGGGACCTCACCGGCCACGATGGCGCAGAACGTGCACCCGTCGGCCCGGATGGTCACCGGTGTGCCCCCTCGACGGCGGCGGCCAACGAGGCCAGCAGGCGGTCCACGTCGTCGTCGGAGTTCAGGCGGTGGGCCGACACCCGCAGCGACGGTCCCCGCACGCTGACGTGGACCCGGTCATCGGCCAGGTGGGCGGCCAGGCCGGCGGCGTCCAGGCCGGTGCCGGCCAGGCCCAGGCCCATCAGGTGGGGCGAGCGCAGCCGGGCCTCGGGGACGGCGAGCCCGAGGGCGGCGGCGCCCTCGGCGATGCGGGTGGTGAGGCGGGCGGCGTGGGCCGCGGTGCGGGCCGGGCCCCACCCGCTCACCAGGCGCAGGGAGGCGAGGGCGATGGCCATGAGCTGGTGGTGGGCCGCCTCGCCCACGTCGTAGCGGCGGGCGCCGGGCCGGTAGCCGGCGTCCAGGGCGGTGAGGGAGGTGAAGTCGTCGGCGCCGGCCTGGTTGGCCCAGGCGTGGTCGAGCGGGGGGCCGTGCCGCCATCGGGGGGCGAACCAGGCGAAGCCCATCCCGTAGGGCCCGAGCAGCCACTTGTACGTGGCCCCGGCCACCACGTCGGGCTGCACGGCGGAGACGTCGAAGGGCACCGCCCCCAGGCTCTGGCACACGTCGACGGCCAGGGCAGCCCCGACGCGGCGGGCGGCGGCGCCCACCGCCACCAGGTCGATGACGGTGCCGTCGGTCCAGTGGCACGGCGGGGCGGCCACCAGGGCGACCCGCTCCCCGTGGGCGTCCACCGCCGCCAGCAAGGCCGCGGTGTGGTCGCCGTCGGGGCCGGGGGCGACCCGCTCGACGGTGGCCCCGGCCCGGGCCGCGGCGGCCGTCCACGGCAGCAGGTTGGACGGGAACTCGCCCCCGGGCACCAGGACGACCTGCCCGGCGTCGAGGGGCAGGAGGGCGGCGAAGGTGGAGAGGCCGAAGCTGACCGACGGCGTGACCGCCACCCCGTCGGCGTCGGCCCCCAGCAGGCCGGCGACCAGGCCCCGGTACGTCTCCCCGGGCACGAAGAAGTCGTCGTCCACCACGGTCCAGGGCCGGGACTTGCGGTCCAGGGCCGACCAGCCCGCCTCCACCGCCACCCGGGGCAGCGGGCCCATGTAGGCCGTGTTGAGCCACACCACGCCCTCCGGCAGCAGGAACAGGTCCCGCACGTCGCCCTCGGGCTCGGTCATCGGGCCGCACCGCCATCCATCGCCGGATCATGCCACCGGGCGGCGCGGGGCGGTCCGCCGGTGCGTGGCCGCCGGCGCCCATCCCGGCCGGCCCATCCCCGCCCGCCCGGCCCCGGAGGTGTTGCATGGACGGCGGTGCGTCACCTCTCGCCGGCTCGTCCCCGACCTGTCGTGTCGGGCGGTGGAGCGGCACGGTGACGCGACCGGCCCACCCGTCGTCGACGTCCCCGGGAGCTCCCGTGCCCCACGCCCCCTCCTCCCCCTCCCGCCGCCGCACCCACGTGCTCGACACCTCGGTGCTGCTGGCCGACCCGCGCTGCCTGACCCGCTTCGCCGAGCACGAGGTGGTGCTCCCGGTCGTGGTCCTGACCGAGCTGGAGGGCAAGCGCCACCACCCGGAGTTGGGATGGGCGGCGCGGGAGGCGCTGCGGGTGCTGGAGCAGCTGCGGCTGGCGCACGGCTCGCTCACCGCCCCCCTGCCGGTCAACGACGACGGCGGCACCCTGCGGGTGGAGCTCAACCACCAGGCCACGGCCGGCCTCCCCCCGGGCCTGGCCACCGACAACAACGACCACCGCATCCTGGCCGTGGGCCACAACCTGGCCGCCGAGGGCCACGACGTGGTCATCGTCACCAAGGACCTGCCGTTGCGGCTGAAGGCCAGCATCGTGGGCCTCGACGCGGACGAGTACCGCAACGAGCAGGCCCGCGACACGGGGTGGACGGGCTACGTGGAGCTGGAGGTGGACCCGGCCGCCATCGACGAGCTGTTCGAGGAGCGGACCCTCGACCTGGCCGAGGCCCGGGACCTGCCGTGCCACGCCGGGGTGGCGCTGACCAGCGGCTCGCAATCGGCCCTGGGCCGGGTCCACGCCGACAAGCGGGTGCACCTGCTCTCGGGCGAGCGGACGCTCTTCGACGTGCGGGGCCGCAGCGCCGAGCAACGGGTGGCCATCGACCTCCTGTCGGATCCCAGCGTGGGCATCGTCAGCCTCGGGGGCCGGGCCGGCACCGGCAAGAGCGTCCTGGCCCTGGCCGCCGGGCTGGAGGCGGTGCTGGAGCGGGGCACCCACTCCCGGGTCCTGGTGTTCCGGCCCCTGTTCGCGGTGGGGGGCCAGGACCTCGGGTTCCTGCCCGGCGACCGGGAGGAGAAGATGGGCCCGTGGGGTGCGGCGGTGCTGGACGCCCTCCACGCCGTGGCCGGCCGGGAGGTGGTGGAGGAGGTGCTGGCTCGCGACCTGCTGGAGGTGCTGCCCCTCACCCACATCCGGGGCCGGAGCCTCACCGATGCCTTCGTGGTCATCGACGAGGCCCAGAACCTGGAGCGCCAGGTGCTGCTGACCGCCCTGTCCCGGCTGGGTGAGGGCAGCCGGGTGGTGCTGACCCACGACGTGGGCCAGCGCGACAACCTGCGGGTGGGGCGCCACGACGGCATCACCTCGGTGATCGAGGCCCTGACCGGGCACCCGCTCTTCGCCCACGTCACCCTGGCCCGGGCCGAGCGCAGCCCGGTGGCCGCCCTGGTGACCAGCGTGCTGGAGCGCAGCCCCGAGTAGCTCATCTCCGAAGGAGATGTGAAGTATCCCTACAATCTGTCCCGTAGAGGGGGACAGATCGAGGGCCCCTCCGTACCCTGGACCACCACCGACAGGGGAACGGAAGCCATGAGCGTGATCACGCCCGACTCGATCCGATCACTGGCCGATCTCGACCGGCCCGCCTGGCTGGACGATGCCATCTGCCACGGGCGCACCGAGCTCTTCTTCGCCCCGCACGCCGAGCGGCCCCCCGCCCGGCTGCGCCGGGAGGCCGCGGCCCGCCAGGTCTGCCTGCGGTGCCCGGTCCGGCTCCAGTGCCGGGACCACGCCCGGGGCCAGCTGGAGTACGGCTTCTGGGGCGGCGAGAGCGAGGGGGAGCGGGCGGCGGCCGGCTACGCCGTACCGGCGCCCATCGGCGGGCGGGTGGCTCACGCCGTCTGAGCGCCCCCGAGGGCCGGACCCACCGTCGCCGGGACCCTCCGTGACCATCCCCCCACAGGCCACGGGCCGGTCGTAGCCTGTCCCCTTGATGACGCGCCGCCCGGTCGTCTACGGACTCGACATCGAGACCGACACCACCGTCGATGGGCTCGACCCCCGGGTCGCCCCCGTGGTCACCGTCGCCCTGTCCCTGCCCGGGCACGACGAGATCTTCAGCGGCCGGGAGACCACGCTGCTCTTCGACCTGGCCGAGCGGCTGCGGTCCCTGCCCGCCGGGATCCTGGCCACCTGGAACGGGGCCGCCTTCGACCTGCCCTTCCTGGCCCACCGGGCCGACCTCCACCGGATGGACCTCGGCCTCCAACTCCGCCTCGACGCCTCGCTGGGTGACGACCGGGCGCCCCTGCCCGGGCACCGGGGCGCCTACCGCGGCGCCTGGCACCGCCACAGCCACCTCGACGCCTACCGCATGTACCGCGGTGACGTGGGGCCCGTCCTGCGGGTGTCGTGCTCGCTCAAGTCCATCGCCCGCCTGGTCGGGCTGGCCCCGGTGGAGGTCGACCGGGCCCGCATCCACGACCTGTCGCGGGAGGCGCTCCACGCCTACGCCTCCTCCGACGCCCGCCTGGCCCGGGTGCTGGCCGAGCGGCGCATGCCCGGCGCCCTGCGCTTCGTCGATCGCGTCGACGACCTGGCCACCGGCGGCTCAACGGCCATCGCCTGATCCCCCCGGCCGCTGTCGCGGGGGGTCCCCACACTTGGCCCCCCGGAGGTCGCGGTCCCCTCCTCCGGCTCCCCCGGACCTCCTCCGACCGCCGGCCGTGCCGCCTGTCCGGAGGTCCCCGTCCGTGCCCCACCCCAGTTGCTCCCACCCGCCCGACCCCCTGCGCCCCGGCGAGCTGGTCGAGGTCCTGGCCGAGCGCCTGCTCGAGGCCCACCTGGCCGGCGACGTGCCCGGCGCCGCCCTGGTCCGGGCCCGCCTCACCGCCGACGGGGTGGACCTGGCCGTCTGGCCCGTCGGCCCCGGCGACCACCCCCTGGCCGTCCTGGCCGGGACCGAGGTGGGGCGCCGGTGGTCGGTCTCCGGGCTGGTCACCGCGGCATCGGCCCGGCCCGCCGGCCACCCCGCCGGCGGCGCCTCGGACCGGCCCGTGGCCCTGGCCGTGCTGGCCGACCGGTCCGGCCACGTCGCCCACCGGGTGGCCGGCCCCGGCGGGCCCGGCCCCGCCGCCCCCGGGCCCCCGGAGGGCCGCCTGATCGACGGGCTGCTGCGCTCCCTGGGCCGGCCCACGCCGCCGCCGGCCGGGCCGCCCGGGCCGTGGTGGGCCACCCTGTGGCTCGACCGGGTGGTGGCCGAGGTGGCGTCCGAGCCGGCCCCCCGGCGCACCCTGCTGGGCCTGGCCGAGCTGCACCCGCTGGTGGGCGCCGGGCTCACCCCGCGGGACGTGACCCTCCTGCACCGCATCGCCCCCCGCCCGTCGGTGGCCGGGTGGGAGGTCATGCGGCGGGCCCTGGCCGAGCCCGGCGACCCCGCCTCGCCCCCGGAGCGAGCGCTGCGGCGGGCGCTCCTGCCCCTGGTGGCGCCGGAGGTGGCCCGGTGGTGCGACCACGGCAGCTTCGCCCGCTGGCTGGAGCAGGCCCTCCCCTCCCGGGCGGTGCTCCTGGCCGCCACCGACGCCCTGCTCGCCCCCCGCCTGGCCGGGGCCCTGCGGCGGGCCGTGGGGGCGCCGACGATCCCCGATCACCGCTGAGGTCACCGGTAGCCTCGGCCCCCGTGACCGCGCCGCTCCGCTCCCGCGCTCCGCGCCCGACCGGGACCCGGCGAGGCCCGGCGCCGGTGGTCGACCTGACCGACACGGCCAGCGCCCTGGCCGCCGTGTTCGACGCCACCCCGGCCCAGGCCCCAGCCCGAGCGACCGTCCGCCGCCCGGCGCCGGCGGAGGCCGCCGCCCCGCCCCCCCACCAGCTCGACCTGGCCCTCACCGACCTGGCCGAGGTGTTCGCCGTCTACCCGTACCGGGCCACCATGCCGGCCTGCGACCACTGCGTCACCGCCGAGGAGCGGCGGGCGCTGGGCCGGCCCCCGGAGCAGGTCCCCGGCCCGGTCCTGGACCGGTTCGTGACCAAGGCGCTGATCACCTGGGGCGAGGAGGCCGACCTGAAGCGCCTGCTGCCCGAGGTCCTGGCCCGCACCTGCGACGGCCGCCTGGGCCCGCCCCCGTCCCTGGTGGGCGCCCGCCTGCGCCGGGCCGGCTGGCGGGAGTGGCCGGCGGCCGAGACCCCTGCGGTGCGCCGGGTGTTCCGGGCCGCCTGGATGGCCACCCTGGCCGAGGCGCCGGGGCCGGGGCGGCTCCCGGTGGACCGGCTGCTGAGCCTGCTGGCCACGGCCGAGGAGGACCTGGTCCCGTACCTCGGCGTGTGGGAGGACCGGCTGGAGGCGCCGGGCAACCCCGGGGCCCGCCTGGCCGCCGTCCTCCACCTGGCCGACCTGCTGACCCCCTTGGCCGCCGGGGGCCGCCGGCGCCTGGCCCGCAGCCTGCCCCTGGCCCGCCGGGGCCCGGTGGGCCAGGTCGACCAGTGGCTGCGCCAGCCGGTGGTCGTCCAGCGCCTGGCCCACGCCGCGGAGTCGCTGCGGAGCACCCCGCACCGCCCGCGCATGGACCGGGCCCGCGAGGGCTTGGCCCGTCTCCGCACCGAGCGGTAGCGCCGGGGCCGGCTCAGGGGATCTCGTGGTCCCCGGGCCAGAACTCGCGCAGGTTGGAGGCGAACTCGGCGTGGGAGCCGCCGGCCTCCTCCATGGCGGTGAGCAGGCCGCCGACCAGGAGCCAGTAGAACGACGCCGCCTCGTCGGGCACCACGGGGGCGAGGCCGGCATCGTCGTTGACCTCCTTGGCCAGGCGCCAGAAGGCGTAGACCAGGTACTCGACCACCTCGGGCTCGGCCTCGGTGCGCCAGGTGACGTCGCCCCCCACCGAGGCGCCCGCCTCCCACTCGTCGATGTAGCCGAAGAAGGCGCGGGCGGCATCGGAGGGCACGTCCGCCCCCGGCCCGGCCCCTTCCAGCGTGGCCCGGGCGAAGGTGGCGAAGGCGCCCATGCTCAGGGCCGACACCGGACCCACGACGACCTCCATCACCGTGACCCTACGCCCGCCCGGTGCCGGGACGCGCCCCACCTCAGCGGTGGTGTCCGTGGGTGACGGGACCGTGGCGGGTGCACCGGCCCCGGTGGCCGGTGGGGGTCACGACGACGGCCAGGCGGGTGCCACAAGCCGGGCAGTAGCGGGGCGGGTCGTACTGCCACCGGCAGCCGGGGCACTCGGCCACCGGGCGGCCGCAGCCCACGCAGTGCGCCGGCGGGGCGGGCGGCACCGGCTCGTCCACGGGGCGCTCCCGGACGCTCAGATGACGGGGCCGAGGGCGCCGACGGGCATCTTCAGGTCGTCGAGCATCTTCAGGTCATCCGCCGGGCTGCGCCCCAGGTAGGTGAGGTAGTTGCCGATGATGAGGGCGTTGATGCCCGACGTCATGCCCATGGCCTGGAGGTCGCCGAGGGTGAACTCGCGGCCCCCGGCGTAGCGCAGGATGACCTCGGGGAGGCCGAGGCGGAACAGGGCGATCCAGCGGATGGCCTCCAGGGGCTCGACCGCCGGGAGGTGGGCGAAGGGCGTGCCGGCCATGGGCTTGAGGAAGTTGACGGGCACCTCGGCGGGGCCCACGGCCCGCAGCTCCTCCAGCAGCTCGAGCCGCTGGTCGACGGTCTCGCCCATGCCCAGCAGCACGCCGCAGCACAGCTCCATGCCGTGCTGGCGGACCAGGCGGCAGGTGTCGACCCGCTCGTCGAAGGTGTGGGTGGTGACCACCGAGCCGAAGTAGGAGCGGGCCGTCTCCAGGTTGTGGTTGTAGCGGTGGACCCCGCCCTCGGCCAGGCGCCGGGCCTGGTCGTCGGTGAGGATGCCGGCCGAGACGGCGACGTTGAGGCCGGTCTCGTCGCGCACCACGGGCACCAGGTCCAGGATGCGCTGGAGGGTGCGCTCGTCGGGGCCCCGCACGGCCAGCACGATGCAGAACTCGCTGGCCCCCAGGGCCGCCGTCTCGCGAGCCGCGGCCAGGACCTCGTCGGTGTCGAGGAACGGGGTGGCCTTGACCGGCGTGTCGAAGGCGGAGGACTGGCTGCAGAAGTGGCAGTCCTCGGGGCAGCCGCCGGTCTTGGCCGAGAGGATGCCCTCGACCTCGACCTCGGGGCCGCACCAGGCCAGTCGGACCTCGTGGGCCAGGGCGGCCAGGGAGGGCACCGACGTGTCGGGCACGTGGGCCAGGCCGGCCAGCTCCTCGGCGGTGAGCATGCGCCGCTCATCGAGCAGGGCGGTCTCGGCCGCCCGCAGCGCGGCCCGGGCCCGGTCCGCGGCGAGCGGCTCCCGGCTGGAGGCGGCGGGCCCCGGCTTGCGCCCCAGGGCGACCGGCTGCGACAGCGTGTCCGACATGCCCCGGAGGTTACGACCCGCCCCCACCCGCCCCGAAAGCCACCGAGGCCCCTCAGCCTGGTTCCGAGAGAGGCGGCCCATCCTGGCTGTCGGCCGCGCTGGCCACGGTGAAGGCGCGACGGGTGAGGCGGACGAGACGCCGCCGAGCCGCCGAGGACGGTTGCGGCACCATCTCGTCGGCCGCGAAGCGGTCCTGGCGCAGCAGCCGACCATCCCCGCGCCACGGGTCGTGGGTGAGCAGGCAGAAACGGTCCAGGCCGCCTGCTCGCCGGTCGATGCCCACGGAGACCACGCGCTCCCACCGGACGGCTCCCATGCCGCTCACCGCGACGACGGCACCAGCGGGGACGTCCACGCCGACCGGCAGGTCGCCGGGCCGCACGGGTGGCCGCGTCACCGACACATCGGTCCGTCGCGAGGCCAGCAGGGCCAGCTCCTCAGCCACCACATCGCTCGCTGTCGCCGCCGCCCGCTCGTCGCGGTCGGGCCCTCCGTAGGTCGGCCCACCTTCGATGACCAGGGCGAGCTCGCGGAGCAGGCTGAGACTGAGGGAGGTGATGAGGCGGAGGAAGGGTTGGCGGTCACCTCGGTCCGCGGCAGCGAGGGCGTCGAAGTAGCGCGTCCGGTCGGTGGTCTCGACCCAGAGGGGGATCGAGGCGGCGCGCAGCAGCCACACCGAGGCGAGGAGCCGGGCGACACGGCCGTTGCCGTCGGCGAAGGGGTGGATGGCCGTGAAGGCCTGGTGGGAGAAGGCGGCCTGCACGACGGCCGGGGCGGCCAGGAAGGCCTCGGACCGCATCTCGGTGACGAGGCGGTGCATCTCCTCGGGCACGCGATCGACGGGCGCGTACGAGTGGAACGAGCCATCGGCCAGCTGCACGTGGTTGGGGTCGGTCTTGTAGCTCCCCCGCGACAAGGCGCGCTCTTGGACGCCGACCGGCGTCAGGATCCGGTAGGTGTCCTGACCGGCGCAGGTGACGTCGTGCACCTCCCGCAGGGCGGCTTCGGTGACGACCTCGTCGCCGGTGGCCAGCTGGAGGGCGAGCTCGAAGCCGGCCAGCTGGGCCTCGAAGCTGCGACGGAAGCCGATGCCCGCCTCAACCTCGGCCTGGTCGAGCGAGATGACGTTGCGAGCCACCGACAAGGTGAAGCCCCGGTCGGCGGCGTAGAGGCCCTCGATGGCGCCGGTGTCGACCGCGGCCGCCCGGAGCACCTCGTCCAGCGCGGCCCGGACCTCGTCGACCGGCGTTCGGTGCCGCACCACGGCCAACCGTGCCGCGGCGTCGTCCCACGAGCCGAGCCCGAGCGGCTCCGCGGCCCAGTCGGCGAACGGCGCGAACGGTGGGTAGGCAGCGTCGGCCTGTTCCAGCCGATGGGTGACCTCGGCATCCGACGGGGTGTCCACACCTGCAGTCTGTCCGGTCACCCGCCCTCAGGCCCGGAGGTTCCCGGCGGGATGCCGATGCCAAGAGTCGCATCGCTGTTCTGAGGCGCCAGCACGCAGGCCCGTGTGCGGTGGCGCCTCAGAAGGGGAACCAGGGTCAGCCGCGGACGAGGTCGGTGATCTGGCGGAGCTGGTGGGGGGGGCCGGAGACCAGGAGGGTGGTGACGCAGGTGCGGCGCCAGCGCTCCAGGTCGTCGCGGATCTTGGCCTCGGGGCCGACCAGGGCCACGTCCTCCACCAGGGCCAGGGGCACCGAGGCGATGGCCTCTTCCTTGCGCCCACCCAGGAACAGGTCCTGGATGCGGGCCACGTCCTCGGCGTAGCCCATGCGGCTGAACAGCTCGGCGTGGAAGTTGACCTCCTTGGCCCCCATGCCGCCGATGTAGAAGCCGAGCGACATGCGGACCACGTCCGCGGCGCGCTCCACGTCGTCGTCGATGACCACCTGGACCAGGTTGGCCACCTCGAAGTCGTCGGGGCCGCGGCGGGCGCCGGGCCGGGCCCAGCCCTCCTCCAGGCAGGCCCGGTAGTGGTCGTCCAGGCCGGGCGACATGAACATGGGTAGCCAGCCGTCGGCGATCTCGGCCGCCATGGCCACGTTCTTGGGTCCCTCGGCCCCCAGGTAGATGGGCAGGTCGGCCCGCAGGGGGTGGGTGATGGAGCGCAGTGGCTTGCCCAGGCCGGTGGTGCCCTCGCCGGTGCGGGGGAGCTGGAAGTGGTCCCCGTCGTAGGCCAGGGGCTCGTCGCGGGCCAGGACCCGGCGGACGATCTCGACGTACTCGCGGGTCCGGGCCAGGGGCTTGGGGTAGGGCTGGCCGTACCAGCCCTCCACCACCTGGGGGCCCGAGGCGCCCAGGCCCAGGATGAACCGCCCACCGGTCAGGTGGTCGAGGGTGAGGGCGCTCATGGCCGTGGCCACCGGGGTGCGGGCCGCCATCTGGCACACCGCGGTGCCCAACCGGATGCGGGAGGTGGCGGCGCCGTGCCAGGCCAGGGGGGTGAAGCAGTCCGACCCGTAGGCCTCGGCCGTCCACACCGAGTCGAAGCCGAGATCCTCGGCCAGGGCGACCTGGTCGGCCACGCCGGTGGGGGGCTGGGCGAACCAGTAGCCCAGGACCAGGCCGAGCTGGAGGTCGTCGGTCATGCGGCCGCACCGTAGCCGGGCCCTCCTCCCTATACTGGAACACGTTCTAGTTTTCCGCGTCCGGAGCACGCCGATGAACCGCTACCCGTTCCCCCTCCCCTACGGCTGGTTCCAGGTCTGCGAGCCCGAGGAGGTGGCCGCGGGGGCGACGAAGGCCCTCTACTACTTCGACCGGCACCTGGTGGCCTGGCGCGACGACGGCGGCGAGCTGCACGTGATGGACGCCTTCTGCCCCCACCTGGGCGCCCACCTGGGCCACGGGGGCACTGTCGAGGGCTGCCAGATCCAGTGCCCGTTCCACGGCTGGCGCTTCGACACCGAGGGCACCAACGTCGACATCCCCTACTCCACCCGCACCAACAAGCGGGCCCGGGTCCGGGCCTACCCCACCTGCGAGGTGAACGGGAAGTCGCTGGCCTGGTTCCACCCCGACCCGGAGGTGGAGCCCCAGTGGCACGTGCCGGCCCTGCCCGAGCTGGCCGACGGCGAGGGGTGGTGGGGCCCGGTCCGCACCAGGCACACGGTGCAGGCCCACACCCAGGAGCTGGGCGAGAACGCAGTGGACTCGGCCCACTTCCGCTACGTGCACAACACGGCCGAGGTCCCGGAGATCACCTCGTACGTCACCGACGGGCCCCTGGCCGAGATGAAGTCGGTGCAGCGGTTCCCGACCCCCCGGGGCGTGGTCGACGGCTTCATCGAGTCCACCGGGTACGGGCCGGGGGTGGCCGTGGTCCGCTTCGGCGGCATCGTCGACACCCTGCTGGTCACCTCGACCACCCCCATCGACACCGGGAGCTGCGAGACCCGCTTCGACTTCTACACCCGGTCCCTGGGTGACGCCGAGGCCACCTCGAACGTGGCCCAGGCCTTCGTGGCCGAGGTCGACCGGCAGTTCCTGGAGGACATGCCGGTGTGGGAGCACAAGGCCCACCTGACCCGGCCGGCCCTGGCCGACACCGACGGGCCGTTCATGGCCTTCCGCAAGTGGTACGCCCAGTTCTACGCCGAGGGCACCGAGCCCGGCGACGAGCGGAGCCTGTTCCCCCCGCCGTACTGGCCCGACAAGATGGACGAGTCGCCGGCCAAGGCCACCGCCTCGGCCCGCCACGGAGGCGGCTGACCACCGCCGAGCTGCTCAGGCCCCAGGGCTCAGGCCCGGGGCTCAGGTCCGGGGACCTGGTCGAGGAGGGTGGCGTCGCCGGCCAGGTGGCCGCCGTCGACGGTGTACTCGGCCCCGGTGACGTAGCCGGCCTCGTCGGAGGCCAGGAACAGCACCACCGGAGCCACGTCGTCCACGGTGCCCACCCGCCGGATGGGCAGGTTGCGGTAGAAGGCGGCCTGGTCGTTGGCTGCCTCGCCGCCGAAGCGGGTCATGGGGGTGTCGATGCCGCCGGGGTGCACGGTGTTGACCCGGATGCCCCGGCGGCCCAGCTCGATGGCGGCCGAGCGGGACAGGCCCCGCAGGGCCCACTTGCTGGTGGAGTAGGCGGAGAGGAAGGGCAGGCCCTCCATGCCGCCGTTGGACGAGATGTTGACGATGGAGCCGCCGCCGGCCGTGGTCATGGAGCGGGCCACCGCCTTGATGCCCAGGAAGCACCCCATGACGTTGACCTCCAGCACCCGGCGGAAGCGCTCGGTGTCGTAGCGGTCGACGGCGTCGAAGTCGAGGATGCCGGCGTTGTTGACCAACGTGGTGACCGGCCCCCAGGCCTCCTCGGTCTCGGCCACCACCCGGGTCCAGGCCGCCTCGTCGGTGACGTCGAGGGCCGCGGCCCGGGCCGCGTCGCCGATGTCGGCCGCCACCGCCTCGGCCTCGGCGGCCAGCACGTCGGCCACCACCACCCGGGCCCCCTCGCGGGCGAACAGGCGGGCCTCGGCCTCGCCCTGGCCCCGGGCCGCGCCGGTGACGATGGCCACCTTGCCGTCCAGTCGTCCCACGGGTCCCCTCCTCAGGGCTTGTCGGCGCCGACGACCCACATGGCGAAGAACTGCGAGCCGCCGCCGTAGGCGTGGCCCACCGCGGTGCGGGCCCCGTCGACCTGGTGGTCGCCGGCCTGGCCCCGCACCTGGAGGGCCGCCTCGGCGAAGCGCAGCATGCCCGAGGCGCCGATGGGGTTGGTGCACAGCACCCCGCCGGACATGTTGACCGGCAGGTCGCCGTCGAGGGCGGTGGCCCCCGACTCGGTCATCTTCCAGCCCTGGCCCGGCTCGGCGAAGCCCAGGTTCTCCAGCCACATGGGCTCGAACCAGCTGAAGGGCACGTACATCTCGACACAGTCCACGTCCCGGCGGGGGTCGGTGATGCCGGCCTGGCGGTACACGTCGGCCGCGCACAGGGCCCCGCCCAGGGGGAGCACGGTGTCGCGCTCGGCCGACAGGGTGGGCTCGGAGCGCATGGCCGTGCCCGTGATCCAGGCCGGGGGGCGGCCGTCGGCCGCGGCCGCGTCGGCCACCGCTTCGGACCCCAGCACCAGGGCGCAGGCCCCGTCGCTGGACGGGCAGGTCTCGGCGTAGCGGATGGGGTCCCACAGCATCATCGACTCCTTGATGGAGTCGAAGCTGATGTCGGGCTCGTGCAGGTGGGCGTAGGGGTTCTTGAGCCCGTTCTGCCGGTCCTTGAGGGCCACCAGCATGCCGATGTGGTCGGGGGAGCCGGAGCGGCGGATGTAGCTGCGGATGTGGGGGGCGAAGTAGCCGCCGGCCCCGGCGTGGAGGGGCGGCGTGAAGGGGATGGGCAGGGAGAGGGCCCACATGGCCTCGCTCTCGGACTGCTTCTCGAAGGCCACGGTGAGGACCCGCTGGTGGATGCCGGCCTGGACCAGCTGGCTGGCCACGATGGCGGTGGACCCGCCCACCGACCCCGCCGTGTGCACCCGGAACAGGGGTTTTCCCACCGCCCCCAGGGCGTCGGCCAGGAACAGCTCCGGCATCATCACGCCCTCGAAGAAGTCGGGGGCCTTGCCGATGACCACGGCGTCGATGTCGGCCCAGGTCACCTGGGCGTCGGCCAGGGCCCGGGAGGCGGCCTCCCGCACCAGCCCGGCCATGGACACGTCGCCCCGGGTGGCCCGGTGCTCGGTCTGGCCCACGCCGATGACCGCCACCCGCTCCTTGCCCATCAGCCCTCTCCTTCCAGGACGCAGACCAGGTTCTGTTGCAGGCAGGGGCCGCTGGTGGCGTGGGCCACGCCCCGGTCGGCCTCCCCGGCGGCGATGCGGGTGGCCACCTCGCCGATGCGGATGAGGCCGGCGGTCATCATGGGGTTGGCGGCCAGGGCCCCGCCCGAGGGGTTGACGGCCACGTCGTCGGCCAGGCCCAGGGCGTGGCGCAGGATGAGCTCCTGGTGGGTGAAGGGAGCGTGGAGCTCGGCCACGTCGACGGGCCCATCGGCCACGCCGGCCCGCTGGGCCGCCAACCGGGTCGACTCGCTGACCGTCAGGTCCCGCAGGCCCAGGTGGATGGACTCGATGCGGTGGTCGATGCCCCGGATCCAGGCCGGGCGCTCGACCCGCTCCCGGGCCGCGTCGCCGGCGGCCAGGACCACCGCGGCGGCGCCGTCGCTGATGGGCGGGCAGTCGTGGCGCCGCAGGGGCCCGACCAACGGCTCGGCCTCCAGCAGCTCGGCCGCCGGGCGGTCCCAGGCCAGCTGGGCGTGGGGGTTGCCCAGGGCCGCGGCCCGGCTGCGGGCCGCCACCTCGGCCATCTGGGCCTCGGTGGCCTTGCCGGCGTCGATCAGGGCCTGGGCCTGGAGGGCGGCCAGGCTGATCGAGTCGGCCCACAGGGGGGCCACGGTGACGGGGTCGAGCTGGCGGGTCAGGACCATGGGCAGGTCGCCGGGGCTGGACTTGGCGTAGCTGTAGACCAGGGCCGTGTCGACCTCGCCGAGCTGGAGCTTGACCCAGGCCTCGTAGAGGGCCCAGGCCCCGTCCATCTCCACGTGGCTCTCCTGGATGGGGGGCCACGGGCCCACCGCGTCGAGGGTGGAGACGAAGCTGAACCCCACCCCGGCCAGGTAGTCGGTGGAGCCCGAGCAGGTGAAGCCGATGTCGTCGATGGTCATGCCCACCTGGTCGAGGGCGCCGTGCACGGCGGGCATGAGCATCTCGACCTCGTTGAGCTCCCGGACCCGGCGGCGATGGCGGGTCTGGGCCACGCTGATGACGGCCACGTCGCGCATCAGGTCGCTCCCCCGGGGCCGCCCTGGCCGGTGCGGGGGTTGCGGACCAGGGCCGCGGTGGGGGCCACACCGCCGACCCAGGAGCCCAGCCCGGTGCCGTGGTCCTCGCCGGGGATGCGGACATCGGCGTCGTCGGGCTCCCCGGTGGGCCGGAACCAGGTGATGGACTCCAGGGTGGGCTCGACCTCGGCGTCGGCGCGCCACACGGCCTCGACCCGCATGCCGATGCGGACCTCGTCGGCCGGCACCTCCTGGATGAGGTGCATGATCGACAGGTCGGCCCCGTCCAGGAGGATGAGGGCGCTGACGTAGGGGATCTCCATCACCGAGCCGTAGAACTGCAGGTTGACCACGCAGAACGAGGTGACGGTGCCCACCTGGGCCACCTCGACCTCCTCGGGGGTGGGCTGGCCCAGCTCGGGATCGGCGCCCCGGGGCGGCACGTAGACCCGCCCGCCGGGGGCCCGCTGGCCGACGATGCGCTTCCGGGCCACGTTGCGCAGGAAGCGCGACGTGGCGTCGCCGGCGGTGAACTGGTAGTCGAGCCGGGCCGGGGTGCGGACGCTGCGGACCGGCTCCACGTCGCGCAGGGAGGGGGGCAGGGTGACCTCGGCCATCAGGCGCTCCCCTCGGGGACGAAGCAGGCGATGTCGGAGATGTGGCCCTCGCGCTCCGCGGCCCAGCGGGGCACCACCCGGGTGCCGGGGCCGACGGCGCCGGGCCCCTCGGCGGCCACCGCGTGCAGCAGTGGCGTGTCGGCCCCGTCGAGGGTGATGAGGGCCCAGGCGAAGGGATCGCCCAGGGGGTGCTTGGCGTGCGGGGTGGCCACCCACGCCGCGGTGACCACGGTGCCGGCCGGGCCGACCTCGACGATCTCGGTCAGGTCCTCGCCGGTGGCCGGGTCGAACTCGACGGGGGGGACGATGACCCGCCCGTCGCCGGCCCGGATGCCGACCAGCACCCCCTCGCGCAGGCCGGTGAGGAAGGCGCCGACGACGGGGCCGGTGGTCCGGGTGAACGGGTACTCGATGGTGAGCGGTGCGCTCAGCACCTCGTCCGGATCGGGTGGGGGCGACACGCCGGCCAGACTAGAACAGGTTTCAGTTTCGTGGGCAACCTCTCACCGCCGCGCCGTCAGTCGAAGGTGACGACCTGGCGGATGACCTCGCCCCGCTTCATGGCCGCGAAGGCGTCGTTGATCTCGTCGATGCCGATGCGGCGGGTGATCATGGCCTCCAGGTCGAGCTGGCCGGCCTTCCACAGCCGCAGCAGGCGGTGGAAGTCGGAGCGCACGTCGGCCGAGCCGTAGTAGCTGCCCACCAGGGTCTTCTCGGAGAAGAACAGCTCGAAGCCGTTGAAGCTGACCTCGGAGTCCATGGCCCCGACCCCGATGATGACGGCCATGCCGCCCCGGCGGACGGCGTCGAAGGCGGCCCGCATGGTGACGGGCAGGCCGATGGCCTCGAAGGCGTAGTCGAAGCCGTCGCCGGTCAGCTCGGCCCGCAGGGCGGCCAGGTCGTCGGGGTGGCAGGCGTGGGTGGCACCGAAGCCCTTGGCCTGCTCCAGCTTCTCGGGCACCAGGTCGACGGCCACGATGGTGGCGGCCCCGGCCACCCGGGCGCCCATGATGGCGGAGATCCCCACGCCGCCGCAGCCGAACACCACCACCGACGAGCCGGGCACGACCTTGGCCGTGTTGATGACGGCGCCGACGCCGGTGGTGACGCCGCAGCCGATGAGGGAGGCGATCTCGAAGGGGACGTCGTCGTCGATCTTGACCGCCGCCTCCTGGGGCACGGTCAGCGACTCGGCGAAGGTGCCGGTGCCGGCCATGCCGAAGACGTCCTGGCCGTTCCGGGTGAAGCGCCGGCTGCCGGCCACCGCGAACTGGATCATCACGCACAGGTGGGGCGACTTGCGCTCGGTGCAGTTGTTGCACTTCCCGCAGGGCGGCGACCAGGCCACGATGACGTGGTCGCCCACGGCCAGGCCGGTGACGCCCTCCCCCAGCGCCGAGATGACCCCGGCCCCCTCGTGGCCGGGCACGAACGGGGCCGGCTGGGGCAGCGAGCCCTGCATGGCGTGCAGGTCGGAGTGGCACACGCCGGTGGCCTTGATGTCGATGGTGACCTCGCCCGGGCCGGGGGGCAGGGCCTCGATGTCGTCGACCAGCTCGAGCGTCTCGTCACCGATGGTCTGCAGCAGCGCGGCGCGCATGGCGGCCTCCTCGTGGGGTCGATCTGGTCGGGGTGCGATCCGCCGGCACCCTACCGGACCCGAACTAGAACGTGTTCTCGTTTCGCCCTAGGGTGCGGCCATGGGAGATCTCGGTTTCTGGAGGCTGGCGGAGGCGGATCCGACCTGGCTGGCGCTGGTCGACCCCGACGGCGGCGAGCACACCGCCGGCGACCTGCTGGCCCGGGCCAACCAGGCGGCCCACGCCCTGCGCGACCTGGGCCTGGAGGCCGGCGACACCCTGGCCGTGCTGCTGCCCAACGGGGTCGAGCTGATCGAGCTGTTCCTGGCCGCCCTCCAGGTGGGCGTGCGCATCACGCCCGTCAACTTCCACCTGGTGGGCCCCGAGGTGGCCTACATCGTGGGTGACAGCGAGGCCAAGGCCTTCGTGGCCCACGAGCGCTTCGCCCCCGCGGCCCGCGCCGCGGCGGCCGAGGCCGGCGTCCCGGCCCGGGCCCTGTTCGCGGTGGGGTCCGTCGAGGGCTTCCTGCCCTACGACGACCTGTTCGCCGGGCACCCCACCACCGCTCCCGAGGGTCGCACCACGGGGGCGGCCATGCACTACACCTCCGGCACCACCGGGCGGCCCAAGGGGGTGCGCCGGGCCCTGGCCCCCATCGGCCCCGACGACATGGCCGAGCTGATGTCGTACCTGCCCAACCTGTTCGGCATCGGGCCCCACGACGGCCACGTGCACCTCACCGTGTCGCCGCTCTACCACACCGCGGTGCTGATGTGGACGGGCAACGCCCTGGCCCTGGGCCACACCGTCGTCCTCGTGGACAAGTGGGGGGCCGAGGACATGCTGCGGCTGATCGAGGCCCACCGGGTGACCTACAGCCACATGGTGCCCACCCAGTTCGTGCGCCTGCTCGACCTGCCGGAGGAGGTGCGGGCCCGCTACGACGTGTCGTCGCTGCGCAACATGGTCCACGGCGCCGCCCCCTGCCCCCCCGAGGTCAAGCGCCACATGATCGAGTGGTGGGGCGACACCATCCAGGAGTACTACGCGGCCACCGAGGGCGGGGGCACGGTCATCGGGGCCACCGACTGGCTGGCCCACCCCGGCTCGGTGGGCACGGCCTGGCCCGGGGGCGAGGTCCGCATCTACGACGACGACGGGAACCGGCTGGGCCCCGGCCAGGTCGGCACCGTGTACATGTCGCTGATGGCCGACTTCGAGTACAAGGGCGACGAGGCCAAGACCCGGGCCAACCGCATCGAGAACTTCTTCACCGTGGGAGACCTGGGCGAGGTGGACGCCGAGGGCTACCTGTACCTCCGGGACCGCAAGAGCGACATGATCATCTCGGGCGGCGTCAACGTCTACCCGGCCGAGATCGAGGGCGAGCTCATCACCCACCCCAAGGTGGCCGACGTGGCCGTCTTCGGCATCCCCCACCCCGACTGGGGCGAGGAGATCAAGGCCGTGGTCGAGACGCCCGAGGGGGTGGAGGGCACGCCCGAGGTCGAGGCCGAGATCCTGGCCTGGGCGGCCACCCGCATGGCCCGGTTCAAGCTGCCCCGCTCGGTGGACTTCACCGACGCGCTGCCCCGGGAGCCCAACGGCAAGCTGCTCAAGCGCAAGCTGCGCGACCCCTACTGGGCCGACCGGGAGAGCCGCATCTAGTCGAACTGCGGGTCCTCGTGGCGGGTCCGCTTGAGCTCGAAGAAGTGGGGGAAGCCGGCCAGCAGCACGGCGCCGTCCCACATCTTGCCGGCCTCCTCGCCCCGGGGGATGCGGCTGAGCACCGGGCCGAAGAAGGCCACGCCGTTGACGTGGATGGTCGGGGTGCCGACGTCGTCGCCCACCGCGTCCATGCCGGCGTGGTGGCTGGCCCGCAGCGGCTGGTCCAGGCTCCCGTCGTCGAAGGCGTCGTTGAGCTCGGCCGGCAGGCCCACCTCCTCCAGGGCCGCCCGCACCACCTCGGGCAGGTCGTCGTGGCCCTCCCCCCGGTCGTGGATGCGGGTCCCGGTCGCGGTGTAGTAGGCGGCCAGCGCCTCCTGGCCGTGCTGCTGCTCGACGGCGACGGCCACCCGCACCGGGCCCCAGGCCCGCGTCATCATCTCCTGGTACTGCTCGGACAGGTCGCGGCCCTCGTTGAGCACGGCCAGGCTCATGACGTGGAAGGTGACGTCGATGTCCCGGATCTGCTCGGCCTCCAGGATCCACCGGGAGGTGATCCAGCACCACGGGCACAGCGGATCGAACCAGAAGTCGACGGCGTCGCGGTCGGGCATGGGGGCTCCTCTCGGGGCCGGGCCCTCGGCGGGGGCCCGGTGCGGCGGGCCCACGTCTACCGCCTCCGGCGCCCACTCCCACCCGGCGTGTGACCGATCGGGCCGATCCGCCCCTTTCTCCCGGGTGTGGACGAAGCTGGCGGCGCCATGACCGAGGACCGGGCCCAGCCCGGCGACGCCCCCACCGCGGAGCCTGACCCGACCGCCGAGGCCGCCTTCGACGCCTTCGTGGCCGAGGTCGAGGGCCGGGTCCGCCGGGCCCTGGTCCCGGTGGCCGGGGCCGAGGCGGCCCGGGACGCCACCGCCGATGCCCTGGTCCACGCCTGGCGCCACTGGCCCCGGGTCCGGGCCATGGCCAACCCGGCCGGCTACGTCTACACGGTGGCCCGCAGCCGGGTCCGGCTGCCGGATCGCCCGGTCGACGCGCTGCCCGCGGGCCTGGCCGACCCGGCCGCCGCCCCCGAGGTCGAGCCCCGCCTGGCCGCGCTGCTGGCCGCCCTGCCCGAGCGCCAGCGTGTCGCCCTCTACCTGCTCCACGGCTGCGGCTGGCCCACCCCCGAGGTGGCCGACCTGCTCGGCGTGTCGGTGTCGACGGTCCGCAACCACGTGGCCCGAGCCCTGGAGCGCCTCCGCCGGGAGTTGGGCGTGGACGCCCCTCCCCCCTCCCCACCGAAGGACGGTGAGCAGCCGTGAGCGACGAGATCGACGACGCGCTCCGGCGCTGGGCCCGGGCCACCGACCCGGCGGCCGACCCCCTGACCGGCGAGGAGGTCCGGGACGCCGCCGGCACCCGGTCCGGGCCGGACCGCCCCCGGGCCTGGCTGGCGGCCGCCGCCGTGGTGGCCGCCCTGGCCCTGGCCGGTGGCGCCCTGTGGGCCACCACCCGGAGCGGCGACGACCCCGGCCGGGTCACCACCGCCACCGACCCCCAGCCCTCGCCGCCCGTCCCCGCCGGGGAGCTGGTGGCCACCCAGGTGGTGGTGGTGGCCCCGGACCTCGGCCTGGAGGGGACGGTGCTCCACCAGGTGGGCCTGGAGCCGGACTGCGGGGCCGATCCCGGCGACGGGTGCGGAGAGCACCTGCCGTCGGCCACCGCCCGCCCCCTTCCGGTCGGCACGTCGTTGGCCTGGGCCGAGCCCCTGCCGGTCGGTTCCTCATGGCTCCTCAGCTACGCCCGCTGGGAGTGCCCGCCGCTCCCGGACGAAGCTCCCCTGGGGGCCAGCCCCGGCTCCCGGCGGGGCGGGGCTTGCGGCCGGATCACCCCGGAGGGCCGTCCCGACGGTGACGGTGACGGCCGAGCTGACCAGGACCCCTTCCTGCTGGCCGACTGCGGGATCACCTTCACCGTCGGCCCCCGGCCCGGCCGGGTGGTCCTGCGGATCACCGTCGACGGCGAGGGCGAGCCGACCTGCGCCCTGGCCCCCGGCGACCCCCCGCCGCTGACCGTGCCCCCCGCCTTCACCCTGCGCGACGAGCTGCCCTGGTCGTGCGGGACCGGGGCCTGGGACGTCGGCTGGTTCGCGGGCCCGTCCGACCCCGACGCGGCCGAGGCCGCGATGGCCTGCCTGGTGGAGGCGGCGCAACAGCGCACGGCCGCGGAGCTGCCCACCGCCGAGCTCCAGGCCAACGACGCCGTCCGCCGAGCCTGGTGGCGGGTCGCCCGAGGGGCCGAGGGCACCACCGTGGACATCGTCCGGGGGCCGGCGGGCCCCGAGGGCCCGTGGTCGGTCCAGCGGTGCACCGGCGTCGAGCGGCCCTTCGAGCAGCTCCAGGGGACGGGGTGCCAGCGGGAGGTGCCCATGAGCCTGGACCTCCCCCCGCTGGACGCCCCGTCCCCCGCCCTGCCCACCGACCCCGACCCCGGGGGCGAGCCGTTCGACCTCGTGGTCGAGGCCGGGGACCTGCCCTCCGGGGAGGAGGGCAGCGCCCACCGGGTGGCCGTGGTGGTGGACGGCCAGGTGGTGGCCAGCGGGCAGGTCGCCTCGTTCCAGTCCACCCTGGTGGCCCGGGACGTCGACGGGCCGCTGTCGAAGGTGGAGCTGCACTGGGAGCGCTACGACTGCCCGGGTTCCTGCCCCCCGGTGGACGCCGACGGCGTCCCGTTCCCCATGCCCGCCCCCGACCACACCTGCACGGCCACGGTGGAGGACCTGGCCCCGGGGGGGACGGTGGTGTTGACCCTGGACGGCGACGGGTGCCGGGCCACGGCCACCGCGCCACCGCCCCCGCTGACCGTCCCCCCGGCCTGGTCGCTGCGTGAGGCCCTGCCCATGGCGTGCGGGGTCGACCTGGCCGCCACCCTGTCGACGCCGGGCCACCCCGCCCGGCCCGACACCTCCGAGGGGCCCCGCACCTGCCTGCTCCAGGCCCACCGGGCCGGCCAGGAGGTCGAGCTGGTCAGCACCGAGCGGGGCGGGGCGGGGCGCGCCGTGGTGTGGCGGGTGGGGCCCGACGGGGTGGAGCTGACCTGGCCCGCCCCCCTCGCCGACGAGCCGGCCATCCCCTGGATGACCCAGTCCTGCACCGGCCTGGCCGAGGCCCCGGCCGGGGAGTGGATCCGGGCCACGGGGTGCGGCCCGCAGGAGGTCATGTCCACCGACCGGCCGTGAGCACCGGCGTTGGCAGGGGCCGCCGGCTGCGCTAGGCAGGGGCGATGCTGCGCACCATCCAGGGAACCCCCGTCCCCGCCGTCGGCTTCGGCACGTGGGAGCTGGTCGGCGACGACACCTTCCCGGGGGTCATGGCCGCCCTGGAGCTGGGCTACCGCCACGTCGACACGGCCCAGGTCTACGAGAACGAGGCCGAGGTGGGCCGGGCCCTGGCCGACTCCGGCCTCGACCGGGACGAGATCTTCCTGACCACCAAGGTGTGGAACGACCGCCTGACCCCGGACGGCATCCGGGAGTCCACCCGGGAGAGCCTGGAGAAGCTGCGCACCGACCACGTCGACCTGCTGCTGGTGCACTGGCCCGTGCGCCTGGACGACCTGGAGGCCAACCTGGCCGCCTTCGTGGAGCTGCAGGAGGCCGGGGCCACCAGCCACATCGGCGTCTCCAACTTCACGCCCGCCATGCTGGACCGGGCCCTGGAGATCGCCCCCCTGTTCGCCCTCCAGGTCGAGCACCACGCCTACCTGGCCCAGCCCCGGCTGCTGGAGATGTGCGCCCGGCACGACCTGCTGTTCACCGCCTACTCGCCCCTGGCCCGGGGCCAGCTCCTGAAGGACCCGGCGGTGGTGGCCATCGCCCGGGAGCGGGATGCCACCCCGGCCCAGGTCCTGCTGCGTTGGATCCTGGACGAGGACGAGCACACCGCGGTGATCCCCAAGGCCACGGCCCGGGAGCGCATCGCCGAGAACCTGGCCGCGGCCGACGTCGAGCTCACCCCGGGCGACCACGACGTGCTGGCCGCCCTGGACCGGGACCTGCGCACCGTCGACCCCGACTGGGCGCCGACCTGGTCCCGTTGACCGGAGCCCGGCTCAGGAGCGGGCGCCCAGGCCCTGGGACGCCAGGTAGCTGACCAGGCCGGCCGGGTTGCGGCTCTGCATCAGCACCTCGCCGGGGCCCACGAACTCGAACACGAAGCCCTCGCCCGACTTGGCCGACTGGATCAGGCCCCCGGCCGCGGCCCGCCGGAGCTGGTACTGGACGCTGGCGTGAGCGGCCACGAAGTGCCCGCTGTCGATGACGATGGCCTGCCCGGCCCCCAGGGTGACGCGGTCGACGGCGCCGAAGGCGGCCACCACCAGGAGCCCCTCACCGGCGGCCTGGACCAGGAAGGCGCCCTCCCCGCCGGCGAACATCCTGATCCCGGTGAACTGGGTGTCGATGGTGACCGACGGCGCCGAGCCCAGGAACGCCCCCTTGGACAGCAGCCAGGGCTGCCCGGCCTCGAGGGGCAGGACGGCCAGGTCCCCGGGGAGGTTGGCGGCCAGGTCCACCCAGCCGCCGCCGGGGCCGGCGGTGAGGGTGGTGACGAAGAACGACTCGCCCCCCAGCGCGGCCCGCTTGAGCGACTTCATGACCCCGCCCTGGGCCCGGGCCTCGATGTGGGTGTCGGCGGCCATGGCCATCATGGCCCCCGACTCGGCCCGGACCTGCTCCTGGGGGCCGAGCAGGAAGCGGGCCACCGAGAAGCTGGGCTGGTGGCGGATCTGGACGTCCATGGGTGTCCTTGGTGTCCTTGGGGCCGACGGGTCAGGCGTACTGGTCGAGGAGCAGGTGGGTGGCGTTGCCGATCTCCCGACCCACGTCGTCGGTGCCCGACCAGCCGTTGACCCAGCCCAGCAGGGCGCCGTACCAGACGAAGTTGAGCACCCGGGCCAGGTCGGCCTTCACCGCCGGGTCGAGGTCGTCGGGCATGGCCCGGTCGATGACCCGGGCCATGGAGGCGGCCACGTCGCCCTGGCACGACGCCGCCCCCTTGTCGGGGGAGGAGATGGCCAGGATGACCGCCTCGGTGAGCTTGGGCTGGCGCTTCATGGCCTCGGTGGCCCGGCCCAGCACGTCGCCCACCCGGTCCGCCGGGGTGGTCCCCCGGGGGGGCCGCTGGGCCACCCGGCGCTCCAGGTCGCCGGTCCAGGTGACGAGGGCGGCGGCCAGCAGGTGGTCCTTGGACGAGAAGTAGCGGTAGATGGTGCCCAGGGCCACCTCGGAGCGGGCGGCCACGGCCCGCATCTGCACGGCCTCGTAGCCCCCGTCGGCCCCCAGCTCCAGGGCGGCCCGGATCACCCGCTCCCGGCGGGCGGCCTGGGTGGGGGTGAGTGTCGAAGGGTCGGCTCCCGAGGGGGCGGCGCTGTCCATCCTGGGTCGCACGCTACCGGCGGGCGGCCAGCAGGTCGCGGAAGGGCACGTCGTCCACCGCCGGCTCCCGGGGCAGGCCCAGGACCCGTTCGCCGATGATGCCGCGCTGCACCTCGTTGGACCCGCCGGCGATGCCGATGGCCGGGGCGTGCAGGAAGCGGGCCTGCCAGTCGCCGCCGCCGGGACCGGCGCCGGCTCGCATGCCGTCCGGTCCCAGCGTCTCCAGGGCCGCGGCCCCGAGGCGCCGCAGGTACTCGGCCGCGAACAGCTTCATGATCGAGGTCTCGGGGCCGGGCTGGCGGCCCTGGCTGAGGGCGGTCTGGAGCCGGTAGCCGTGGTAGCCCTGGATCCGCTGGCGGATCCAGCAGTCGACCAGCTTCTGGCGCAGCACCGGGTCGTCGGCCCGGCCCAGCTCGGTGGCCAGCGCGCAGAGGGCGGCGGCGTCCGAGGCCCGGTTGCCCCCGGCGATGAGGCCCCGCTCGTTGGCCAGGGTGGTGGCGGTGACGGCCCAGCCGCCGTGGACCTGGCCCAGCACGTTGTCGTGGGGGACGAGCACGCCGTCCAGGAAGACCTCGCTGAAGTGGCTCGACCCCGTCATCTGCCGGAGGGGCCGGATGTCGATGCCCGGCGTCCGCATGTCGAGCAGGAAGTAGGTGATGCCCTTGCGCTTGGTGGCCTCGGGGTCGGTGCGGGCCAGGAGGATGCCCCAGTCCGACACCTCGGCCGACGAGGTCCACACCTTCTGGCCGTCCACCACCCACTGGTCGCCGTCCCGGACGGCCCGGGTCCGCAGCGAGGCCAGGTCGCTGCCGGCCTCGGGCTCGCTGAAGAGCTGGCACCAGATCTCCTCGCCCCGGAGCATGGGCCGGCAGAAGCGCTCCTTCTGGGCCTCGGTGCCGTGGCGGAGGATGGTGGGGCCGGCCATGCCGATGCCCACCGCGAAGGGGCCGACGGTGACGCCGTAGCGCCCCATCTCCTGGTTCCAGATCATGGCCTGAGCCGCGGTGCCGCCCCGGCCCCCGTAGGCCCGGGGCCAGGTGATGCCGGCCCAGCCGTGGTCGAACAGGGTGCGCTGCCAGCCCCGGGCCCGGGCCACGTGGGTGGCCACGTCCGCGGTGCCCTCCAGGAAGCCGCCGGAGAAGTCCTCGGGGCTGCCCCGGGCCGGGGCGTGGGCCTCCAGCCAGGCCCGGGCCTCGGCCCGGAAGGCGGCCTCGTCCGGCGTGTCGTCGAAGTCCACGGCGGCCCAGAGTAGAACAAGTTCTAGTTTCGGGCCGCCGGCGTGGCGGTCGGCGGGCCGCCGGTCGGCCGGGCGCCGGGGCGGCCATCCGTGGGAGGCTGGCCGGGATCGCCCGGCCACCGACGGAGAAGGGGCACCCATGGAACGGCTGACGGGACTGGACGCCGCCTTCCTGTACCTGGAGACGCCGACCCACCACATGCACGTGGCCATGACCATGGTGCTGGACCCGTCGACCATGCCGGGCGGCTACTCGTTCCAGGGCATCAAGGACTTCATCGCCAGTCGCACCGACCGCATCCCCCCGTTCCGCCGCCGGCTGGTGTCGGTGCCCCTCAACCTCCACCACCCGGTGTGGGTCGAGGACCCCGAGTTCGACATCGACCACCACATCCGCCGCATCGGTGCCCCCTCCCCCGGGGGGCGGCGGGAGCTGGGCGAGATGGCGGCCCAGATCGCCAGCGTCCCCCTGGACCGGTCCCGGCCCCTGTGGGAGATGTGGGTGGTCGAGGGGCTGAAGCAGGACCGCATCGCCGTGGTGTCCAAGGTCCACCACTGCGCCATCGACGGCGCCAGCGGGGCCGAGCTGATGGTGCACCTGTTCGACCTCGACCCGGCCGAGGCGGTGGTGGCCGGGCCTCCGCCCGACCTGCCGTCCGAGCGCATCCCCTCCGACGCCGAGCTCATCGGCCACGCCCTGACCTCCAAGGTGCGGCGCACCATGGGCCTGGCTCCGCTGCTGAGCCAGACCGCGGGCAGCATCAGGCGGGTGGTGCAGGGCCGCCGCGACCCGGAGGCGGGGGTGGGCGCCGTGCCCCTCACGGCCCCCCGGGTGCCGTGGAACGGCCCCACCTCGGGGCGGCGGGACGTCGGCTTCGCCCGGGTGTCCCTGGGCACGGTCAAGGAGGTGAAGGGCACCCTGGGCTGCACCGTCAACGACGTGGTGCTGGCCCTGTGCGCCGGCACCCTGCGCCGGTACCTGGAGGCCCACGACGCCCTGCCCGACGAGCCCCTGGTGGCGGTGTGCCCGGTGTCGGTGCGCACCGCGGACGACGCGCCCGGGTCGAACAAGGTGTCGGCCCTGTTCACGTCGCTGGCCACCCAGCTCGACGACCCGGTCGAGCGCCTGGAGGCCATCCGGGCCACGACCCGGGGGGCCAAGGAGGAGCACAACGCGGTGGGGGCCACCATGCTCCAGGACTGGGCCGAGTTCGCCGGCCCCAACGTGTTCAACCTGGCGTCGCGGCTCTACTCGAGCATGAACCTGGCCAACGCCCACCGGCCCATCCACAACGTGATCGTCTCCAACGTGCCCGGGCCCCCGTTCCCCCTCTACTTCGCCGGCGCCGAGACGGTGGCCGCCTACCCGATGGGGCCGGTGATGGAGGGCTGCGGGCTGAACATCACCGTGTTCAGCTACCTCGACTCCATCGACATCGGCTTCATGGTCGACCGGGAGCTGGTGCCCGACGTGTGGGCCATGGCCGAGGCGGTGGCGCCGGCGCTCGACGAGCTGGTGGCGGCGGCGGGCCGGCCGGGGGCGGCGGCCGCCTCCTGAGCTCCTGGTCCGGGCGGCGTGGCCGGATCGGCGGCGTGGCCGGATCGGCGGCGTGGCCGGACTGGCCCCGGCCTCAGGCGGCCAGCAGCACGGCGACCAGGATGCCCACGCCCAGCAGGAGCAGGCCGGTGCCGATCCAGCCCACGACGACCCCGGCCAGGGCCAGGCCCCGCCCCCCGTCGCCGCTCTCGGCGATGCGGCGCAGCGACATGTGTCCCATGACCGCCCCGACCGGGCAGGCCAGCACGGTGACGCCGCAGCCGAGGGCCAGCACCAGGCCGACGGCGGAGGTGACCAGGGCGGCGATGGCCAGCGAGTCGGTCCGCCGGGGCGGCACGTAGGCCGCCGGGGCCGACCACTGGCCGTACCCCTGAGCGGCCCCGTAGCCCTGGGCCGCACCGTGGCCCTGGTCGGTGCCGAACCCTTGGGCCGCGCCGTACCCCTGAGCACCGCCGTACCCCTGGGCGCCGCCGGGCCCCTGGGCGCCGAAGCCCCCGGCCGTGCCGTACCCCTGGGTGCCGTACCCCTGGGTGCCGTCCTCCTGGGTGCCGCCTCCCTGAGCACCGGAGCCCGGGGGGTGGCCGACGCTGGGGGCGCTGGGGGCGCCGGGCGCGGAGGGCGGCCAGGGCGACCCGGTCCCCGCCGGGGCCGGGGCCGGCGTGGGGAAGGGTCCGGTCACGGGGCCGACCGGGCCGTCGCCGCCGGCCGGCGGGGCGCCGGGGCCGGCGACCACGGGCGCGTCGGGCTGCTGGCCGGCGAAGGCGCTGAAGCTGTCCCCGGGGGGCACGCCGAAGGCGCCGGGGGCGTAGCCCGGCACCTCCTCGACCCGGGTGGGGTCCTCGCCGGCGGCTCCCGGTGGGGGCGTCGCCGGGGCCCCGTCCGGGGCGGTGGCGCCGGGGGGCGGTGGGGCGTCGCCGCGGCCCGCCTCGTCGATGTCCACCGCGCCACCGCAGTAGGGGCAGGTGAGGTCGTGCTCGCCCACCGGGCTCGCGCAGAGCATGCACCTGGCCATGGGTCCTCCGCGCCGCGGTCGACTGACGGCGGGCAGGCTACCCGCCCCCACCGAGCCGCCGACCCGGCTCTCTAGAACACGTTCTATTTCGGTCTGCTACACAGGGACGATGGCGTTCAACATCGCGGACCTCTTCGAGCGCACCGTCGACGCCGTGGGCGACCGGACCGCCCTCATCGTCGGCGACGACCGGCTCACCTTCGCCCAGGTCGAGGAGCGGGCCAACCGCCTGGCCCACCACCTGGCCGCCCAGGGTGTCGGCCCGGGTGACCACGTGGGCATCCACGGCCAGAACTCCACCGAGTGGATGGTGGCCATGATGGCCGCCTTCAAGCTCCGGGCCGTCCCCGTCAACATCAACTTCCGCTACGTGGCCGACGAGCTGGCCTACCTGTACGCCAACGCCGACCTGGTGGCCCTGGTCCACGACGTGGCCTACGCGCCCCGGGTGGCGGCGGTGGCGCCGGAGGTGCCCCACCTCCGCCACTTCGTGGCCGTGCCCGGGCCGCCCGACGCCGAGTCGGAGGCCGCGGCCGCCGATCCCGAGGTGCGGGCCGCCTTGGCCGACCTGGGGTCGGTGCCGGTGGCCGACGCCCTGGCCGCCGGGTCGCCCGACCGGGACTTCGGGCCCCGCTCCCCGGACGACCACTACGTGCTCTACACGGGGGGCACCACCGGCATGCCCAAGGGCGTGGTGTGGCGCCACGAGGACGTCTTCTACGCCCTGGGCGGCGGGGTCGACGCCTACACCCAGGAGCGGGCCACGTCCGACACCCAGCTGGCCGAGAAGGCGGCCGCGGCGGAGGTCCCGCTGGTCAGCGTGTCGATCCCGCCGCTGATGCACGGCGCGGCCCAGTGGTCGACCCTGCGCTTCTGGTTCGAGGGCGGCACGGTGGTGTTCGTGCCCCGCTTCTCCCCCGCCGCGGTGTGGGAGACGATCGAGCGGGAGCGGTGCAACGTGGCGCTCATCACCGGCGACGCCATGGGCCGTCCTCTCATCGAGGAGCTGGAACGGGACCCGTCCCGCTACGACCTGTCGTCCCTCATCACCATCTCGTCGAGCGCCGCGGTGTTCTCGCCCACGGTCAAGGACCGCTTCATCGAGCTGCTGCCCCACACGCTCATCATCGACGCCATCGGCTCCAGCGAGAGCGGCCACAACGGCATGGTCGTGCTCCAGAAGGGCGCCACCGCGATGAAGGGCGGCGGCCCGTCGGTGGCGCCGGGGCGCGACGCCACGGTGCTCGACGACGACCTGCGCCCCGTGGAGCCGGGCTCGGGGGTGATCGGCCGCCTGGCCCGGGGGGGCAACATCCCGCTCGGCTACCACAAGGACGAGGCCAAGACGGCGGCCACGTTCCTCACCGGCGCCGACGGGCGGCGCTACGTGGTGCCGGGCGACTTCGCCACCATCGAGGCCGACGGCTCCATCACCCTGCTGGGCCGGGGGTCGGTGTGCATCAACTCGGGCGGCGAGAAGATCTTCCCGGAGGAGGTGGAGGCCACCTTGAAGGCCCACCCCAAGGTGTTCGACGTGCTGGTGGTGGGCGTGCCCGACGAGCGGTGGGGCTCGCGGGTGGCGGCCGTGGTGGAGCCCCGGGACGCGGATGACCCGCCGGCCCTGGACGAGTTGGACGAGCACTGCCGGCCCCGCATCGCCGGCTACAAGGTGCCCCGCCAGCTCACCCTGGTCGAGCGCATCGTCCGCTCCCCCGCCGGCAAGGCCGACTACCCGTGGGCCCAGCGCGTGGTCCAGGACCCGGACGGCGTGTGACCGGCGACGTGCGGTTCAAGGAGCTCTGCCTGGCCGCGCACGACCCCCAGCGGGTGGCCCGCTTCTGGGCCGAAGTGCTGGGCCTGGAGGCCCGGCCGCACCCTCGTCCCGGGGTGGTGGGCCTGTGGCGGGACGACGGGCCGGTCCTGTGGGTCAACCCCGCCGACGACGACAAGGTCGAGAAGAACCGCGTCCACCCGGACCTGCTGGTGACCTCGACGGAGCGCCTGGTGGAGCTGGGGGCCCGGGCGGTGGCCGAGCACGAGGGGTGGACGGTGATGGCCGACCCCGAGGGCAACGAGCTGTGCGCCTTCCCCGCCCCCGAGCCCCCGCGCCCGGGCGACCCGCCCGCCCTCCTGTTCGCCCTGTGCGTCGACAGCGCCGAGCCCGAGCTCCTGGCCGCCTGGTGGGCGGAGCGCACCGGGGCCGACGTCGGCCCCGGCCCGGACCGGGCCCCCCGGTGGCTCCACGCCGTGCCCGGCCTGGGCGGCGTGATCTGGAAGTTCGTCCGGGTCGACGACGAGCGCCGGTCCGAGAACCGCCTGCACTGGGACGTGGAGGCCGACGTTGAGGTCCTCGTCGCCGCGGGCGCCACCGTGGCCCGCCGCCCCGACGACGAGATCGACTGGACCGTCCTGCACGACCCCCAGGGCAACGTCTTCTGCGCCTTCGACCCGGCCTGAGGGCAAGCCGCCGGACGCATCCCGCGATCCCTCCGCAGCTCGGCTCGTCACTCGCCGGTGAAGACGGGGGGGCGCTTCTCGGCGAAGGCCCGGGGGCCCTCCTTGGCGTCCTTGGTCTGGAAGATGATGGGCTCGCCGATGGTCAGCTCGTGGGCCAGCCCGTCGGCCTCGCTCATGGCTGCCGTCTCCCGCATGGAGCGCAGGACCGCCTTGACGGCCAGGGGCCCGTTGGCCGCGACCATGTCGGCCAGCTCCCGGGCCCTGGCCAGGGCCTGGCCGTCGGGGACGACGTGGCCGACCAGGCCGATCGCCTTGGCCTCGGCCGCGCTGACGAGCCGGCCGGTGAGAAGGAGGTCGGCGGCGTCGGTGTAGGGGATCTGCCGCTGCAGGCGCACCGTCGAGCCGCCCAGGGGGAACAGGCCCCGGCGCACCTCGGCCACCCCGAGCTGGGCGCCCTCCCCCGCCACCCGGATCTCGGTGGCTTGGAGGATCTCCATGCCCCCAGCCACGCACCAGCCCTCGACCGCGGCCACGATGGGCTTGGAGGGGCGTGAGTGGCGGAGCAGGGCCCGCCAGTGCATGTCCGGGTCCTCGGCCCAGCGGGCCTGGACCTCCTCGCTCATGCCGGTGGCCAGGGCTTTGAGGTCCATGCCGGAGCAGAAGCACCCGTCGGCCCCGGTGAGGATGCCGACCCGGAGCGCCGGGTCCTCGTCCAGCTGCTTCCAGGCGTCGGCGGCCCGGATGAGCATGTCGGGGCTGAAGGCGTTGCGGGCCTCGGGCCGGTTCAGGGTCACGGTCATCACCGGCCCGTCCACGTCGACGAGCAGGTCGGGCGAGGCGTCGTCACTCATGGGCCGAGCCTAGGCCCGCAGCTAGAACACGTTTCACTTTCTGGCGCCCCCCGGTCAGCTCTCCAGGGGCTCGGCCCGGAGGGGCTCGGTGTGGCGGCGAGGGGCGGGGCCGGCGCCGTCGGTCCCGGCGGCACCGGCCACGGGCGGGGGCACGGAGGACGATGAGGACGGCGACGCTGCGCCGTTGGTGAGGGCGGACTCGATGCGGCCCAGGGCCTCGATGGTGCGGTCGGTCTGGACCTGGTGCTCGTAGACGATGCGGGCCAGCCAGTAGCGGAACAGGCGGGCCAGGGAGAACCGGGTGATGAGGGCCGCACCGACCACGACGAGGCCCAGGCCGCCGGCGCCCCCGGAGATGGCGTAGGGGATCTGGACCGCGGGGTCGGTGGTGCCCGAGGCTCCGAACCACCCGGCCCCCACCAGGACCAGGCCGAGGACCACCAGGACGGCGCCGGCCCGCAGGAGCAGGGCCTCCCGGTCGGCGTTGGGCTCGGGGACGTGCACCTCCTGGACCCGGGCGGCGAAGCCGTCGGCGGCGTCAGTGGTCGGGGGGTCGGTCATGAGGACGCTCCCAGGTAGGCATCGGACAGCTCGGACTCGATCTCGGACGGTGACCCCACCGAGGTGATCCGGCCGTGGGACATGATGGCGGCCACGTCGGCCACGCTCAGGACGGTGCGGGCGAACTGCTCCACCACCAGCACCGACACGCCGTGGCGGGTGATGCGCCGCACCTGCCGGTAGAGCTCGTCCACCACCATGGGGGCCAGGCCCATGGACAGCTCGTCGAGGAGCAGCACCGCCGGGTCGGTGACCAGGGCCCGGGCCAGGGAGAGCATCTGCTGCTCGCCGCCGGAGAGGGTGCCGGCCACCTGGTCGCGCCGGGCGCCGAGCTTGGGGAAGAGGTCGTAGGTCCGCTCCTCCACCTCGGCCAGGGCCACGCCCCGGTAGGTGGCCATGCGCAGGTTCTCGCGGACGGTGAGCGACCGGAACACGCCCCGGCCCTCGGGCACGGTGCACAGGCCGGCCCCGGCCAGGCTGGCGGCCGAGGCGCCGGTGACGGTGCGCCCGGCCACCACGACCTCGCCGGCGGTGGGGGCCATCTGGCCGCTGGCCACGGCCAGGGTGGTGGTCTTGCCGGCGCCGTTGGGGCCCAGCAGGGCCACCACCGCCCCCCGGGGGACGACCAGGTCGACCCCGTGGAGGACCTCGATCTTGCCGTAGGCGGCGGTGATGCCCCGCAGCTCCAGCACGGGCGGCGCGGTCACGGCACCTCCCCCACGGGCGCCGCCCCCAGGTAGGCGTCGACCACTCGCCGGTCGGCCTGGACCTCTGCCGGGGTGCCGTGGGCCAGCACCCGACCCAGGTCCAGCACGTAGACGGTGGCGGCCAGGCGCATCACCAGGGGCACGTCGTGCTCGACCAGGAGGACGGCGAGGCCCCGGCCGGCCAGCTCCTCCAGCAGGGTGGCGAAGCGCTCGGTCTCGGTCTCGTCGAGGCCGGAGGCCGGTTCGTCGAGGAGCAGGAGACGGGGCCGGGTGCCCAGGGCCCGGGCCAGCTCGACCAGGCGGGCCAGCCCGGTGGGCAGCTCCTCGGCCCGGGTGGCGGCCACCTCGGCCAGACCCAGGTGCTCGAGCAGGAGGGCGGCCTCGTCCACCGCCGAGAGCCCGGCGGGATCCCCGTCGACGGCCACGGCCGGGGCTCGGCCGGCGCCCCCCTGGCGGCGGCACAGCTCGCAGGCCAGCAGGACGTTCTCGGCCACCGACAGGGAGCCGAACAGCTCCAGGCGCTGGAACGTACGGCCCATGCCCAGCCGGGCCCGGCGGTGGGCGGAGAGGCCGCTGATGTCGGTGCCGTCCCACAGGACCAGCCCGGCGCTGGGGCGTTGGAGGCCGGTGACCACGTTGAAGGCCGTGGTCTTGCCGGCCCCGTTGGGCCCGATGAGCCCGGTGACCTCCCCGGGCGGGACGCTGAGGCTGGTGTCGGCGACGGCGACGTTGCCGCCGAAGCGCACCGTCACCGAGCGCAGCTCCAGCAGGGGGCTGCTCACCGCCGCCCCCAGCTCAGGCCGAGCACGTGGTCGAGGTGGGCGGCGTCGGCGGCGGTGACGGGCCCGGCGGCCACCATGGCCTCGGGCCCCCGGGGCCGGGCCGGGCCCGATCCGTCGGCCGATCCGTCCACCGCTTCGTCGGTCGCCCGGCGGCGGCCGTCGCGGACCCGGGCGAGGGCCTCGACCACCTCGGCGGTGCCGTCGGCGGCCTGGCGCACGGCCCCCTCCGGGGTGCGGGCCAGGCCGATGCCGGCCAGCCCAGGGGCCAGGTTCATGACGTGCTTCAACCACGACACCTTGGCCCCGAGCAGGGGCATGCCCACGAACAGCACCGCCCCGAACAGGGCGCCGGCCACCGACGTGACGCCCCCGATGACCGCCACCAGGACGAGGGGCAGGCCTCCGAGGGCCCCGCCCTCCAGGAGGGCGTAGTCGGAGCGACCCACGTTGCTGGAGCTCCACATGGCCAGCAGCCCGCCGCCCAGGCCGGCGATGGCCGAGGCCAGGGCGAAGACCTGGAGCTTGGTGGCGGTGAGGTCCAGGCCCAGGGTGGCGCAGGCCGCCGGGGAGTCCTTCATGGCCGCCAGGCGGCGGCCGAAGGGGCCGTTGCGGATGAGCGTGAGCCCCAGGGCGACCAGGGCGAAGGCCACGGCCAGGGCCACGAAGAAGGCGGTGTCGCTGCCCAGGCCGGGCAGCCGGCGGGCGTCGGCCCGGTCGGTGGCGAAGGGGGCGAAGGCCGCGATGACGGTGTCGTTGCCGTAGACCACGGTCTCCATCAGCAGGGCGAAGGCCATGGTGGTGAGGGCCAGGTACAGGCTGCGCATGCGCAGGGCGGGCAGGGCCACCAGGGCGCCGACGGCGGCGCACACCACCACGCCCAGGATCAGCCCCCCCACCGGCCCCACCTTCCAGATGGCCACCGCGGCCAGGCCCGACAGGCCGAGCTGGGCCAGCGACACCTGGCCCGCCCAGCCGGTGAGCAGCACCAGGGACAGCATGACGATGCCCAGGGCCAGGCCCTTGCCCAGGTTCAACCGGGTGGTGACGGTGAACAGCTCGAGCTGGCCGATGGCCAGGCAGGCCACCACCAGGCCACCCATCCAGGTGGCCACGGTGCGCAGCGACGGCCGCGGCACCCGGAACCCGAGGCTCTCGGAGCGCAGGGCGCTGCGGTCGTCCCGCAGCACGATCAGGACGACCAGCAGCATGAGCACCGGCACCGCCGAGGACAGCGTGCCCAGGGAGTCGCTGAACCCGCCGGCCCAGCCCCGCACCTCGGCCAGGGCCAGGAGCTGCTCGACCTCGGCCAGGATCAGGGCGCCGAGGAAGGTGAGGGGCAGGCTGCGCAACCGCCCGACCATGGCCGCGGCGTAGGCCTGGACCACCAGCAGGGTCAGGGCGATGGCGGTGAACTGGGACAGGCTGGGGGCGATGAGGATGCCGGCCAGGCCGGCCAGGGAGCAGCCCAGCATCCACGCCACCGATGAGACCCGGTCGGGCTCGGCCCCGTTGAGGGCGGTCAGCTCCCGGCTGTCGACCACGGCCCGCATGGCGGTGCCCAGCCGGGTGCCGAACAGCAGGGCCCGCAGCCCGAAGGCCACGGCCACGGCTACCGCCAGGGCCAGGGCCCGGTGGTAGGTGACGTTCACGTCGAAGAGCGAGAAGCTCTCCCCGGCGAAGAACTCGGGGATGCGCCGGCTGTCGTCCTGGGGCCAGACGATGCCGGCCCCCTGCACCAGGGCGAACAGGAGCCCGATGGTGGCCACGATGGTGGCGATGGTCGACGCCCCGGCCAGGCGGCGCATGAGAGCCCAGTCCAGGAGCAGGCCGATGGCGGGGGCCACGACGAGCAGGCACAGCACCAGGGCCAGGGGGACGGGCAGCCCCCACTGGCTCTCGGCGGTCATCTGCCAGTAGGCGAAGGCCACCACCATCCCGATGGCTCCGTGGGCGAAGTTGAAGACGCCGGAGGTGGTGTAGGTGACGACCAGGCCGCTGGCGGCGATGGCGTAGATGGCCGCCGACTGCAGGGCGAAGATGACGAGGTACTGGAGGATCTCCTGCATCGCCCCCCGGTCCTACCCCTCGTAGGCCTGTTCCGACTCGACCACGCCGGCCGGGTCGCACTCGAAGCCCTCGTCGGGGAACTCGCGGGCGAACTCGCCGTCGGTGACCCGCAGGTAGAGGAAGCACTCGTTGTGGGTGCCGGCCCCCGGGTCGGTGGCCATCTGGAGCCCGCCGCCGTCCCACTCGTGGATGCCCTCCAGGGCGGCCACCAGGGACTCGCGGGTGACGTCGCCGCCCAGGGAGGCGGCGGCCGTGGCCCACAGGAACCCGGCGCTGAAGGCCTGCACGCCGAGGGTGCTGACCTTGTCGTCGCCGGCGCCCACCTCCTCCAGGTAGCGGCGGTAGAGGCCGAGCATCGGGGTGATGTCGGTCTCGGCGAAGGGCACCGTGTTGGTGAGCACGTAGGCGCCCTCGCTGACCGCCTCCTCGGCCACGGCCGGGTCGTAGTACTGCTGGCCCAGGTCGATGACCTCGAGCTCGACGCCCTGGGTCTCCATCTCGCGCATGAGGGAGAGCGTCTCGGACGAGGCGCTGACCGCGGTGAAGTACTCGATGCCCTCGGACTTCATCTGCGAGATCAGCGGCCCGAAGTTGGTCTCGCCGAAGGGCAGGGCCACGTCGACCAGGAACTCGAAGCCGGCCTCGGCCTCGCAGTTGTCGCGGATCTGCTCGCCCCGGACGCTGGCCGCCGGCAGGTCGGTGTAGACGATGGCCGCCTTCTTCACCGCCTCGGGGTAGAGCTCGGCCATGTACTGGCAGGGGCCCACGTTGAAGAAGTGGGAGCGGGTGCCGGGGATGGGCTGGAAGAAGTCCGCGGACTCGGACCGGGCCGAGGTGGCCGAGTAGGCGGCCACCTCGGGCAGGCCGCAGGCCTCCCGGGTCTCGATGCCGAGCTGGTCCTGCACCGAGCCGCTGCCGACCAGGGCGAACAGGTCGTCGTCGCAGGCCTGCTTGGTCACATCGTCGGTGGCGGTGATCTGCGAGTCGTAGGTGACCAGCTCGATGGTCCGGCCGTTGATCCCGCCGGCGGCGTTGCAGAACTCCACGAACGCCTTGACCGCCTCCTCGATCCCCACCGTGGGCAACGGCACCGTGGGGTTGGCCTTGTCGGAGATCACGCCGATGCGGATGGCGTCGGCGGTGACCCCGGGGGTGTCGGCCGGCGGCTCGCCCTCGGCCGCCTCCCCGGAGCACGGGTTCTCCAGGTCGCCGAGCATGGTCGACTCGGGCGTCGGCACGGCGCCCGAGGGGGCCGCCTCGCCGTCGGTGGTGAACGAGCCCAACCCCGGGCTCTCGGTCTCGGCGCCGTCGTCGGCGCGCGAGCCGCACCCGGCCGCGGCCACCAGGGCCAGCGCCAGGAAGATGTGACGGGCCCGGTGGCCCCTGCGGTCGGTCCTCCTGGTCATGAGGCGGTCCCTTCGGTCGTCGTGCGCGCTGGGCGGGTGGGGAGCGGGAGGTGGGCTCGTGGCATGTCGCCTCCGGTGGGCCGGGGTGCCCCTGGTCACACTACATCTGACGGAGCGTCAGATGAGGAGGGCGGGCGGGAGGTTCGCCGCCGGGCCCGCCCGTCCTCCCCCGGCCCGGTCGGTGGCGACGCACGGTCAGGCCGCACCCACGATCCGTGCCCCGAGGGCGACGAGGTGGGGGTGGGCCGTGCCCAGGACGTGCTCGGCCGCCTTGGCCGCCCGGAAGAACCGGTGCAGCGGGTAGTCGGTGTCGACGCCGACGCCGCCGTGGACGTGCTGGGCGCCGTGGACGACCCGCTGGGCGCCCTCGGTGGCCCACACCTTGGCCACGGCCAGGGCCTCCTCGGCCGGGAGCCCCTCGTCCAGCAGCCAGGCGGCGTGGGTGCTGGTGAGGCGGATGGCCTCGGTGTCGATGTAGGCGTCGGCCAGGCGGTGGGCCACGGCCTGGAAGGTGGCGATCTTGGCCCCGAACTGCTCCCGCTCGGAGGTGTAGGCGGCGGCGAGCCGCAGGGCCGCCGCGCACGTCCCGGCCTGGCGGGCGCAGATGCCCGCCGTGCCCAGGGCGGTGATGGTGGCCGTGACCTCGGCCCCGTCCCCCACCGCCCCCACCACGTCGGCCCCGGCGACCCGGGCACCGTCCAGGACCAGGGTGGACAGGGGCTCCAGGTCGGTGCCGACCTGGAGCTCCCTCTCCGTACCGGCTCCCGCGACCTCGACCACGAACACCGTGCTGGCCCCCTCGCCGGTGGCCGCCGGCACCAGGGCCCGAACGTTCACCCCGGCGCCGGCCAGGTGGGCGGCGGGGACCACGTGCTTGACCCCGCGCAGGACCCACCCGTCGCCGTCGAGCGTGGCCGTGGTGGCCGGCACCGCCGGGGGCAGGGGCGAGCCGTCCTCCACCAGCGCCGCGGTCAGCACCAGGGAGCCGTCGGCCACCCGGGGCAGGAGGGCCGCCCGCAGGGCCTCGGAGCCGTGGCGGGCCACCGGCAGGGCCCCCAGGGTGAGGGTGGCCCACAGGGGGACCGGCGCCGCGGTGCGGCCCACCTCCTGGCACAGCAGGGCCGCCTCCAGCACGCCGTAGCCCCCGCCCCCGTCGGCTTCGGGCAGGCACAGCCCCAGCAGGTCGGCCTGGGCCAGCCGGGCCCACAGGACGGGGTCGAAGCGGTGGCCCCCGGCCTCGGCCGCGGCCAGGGCCTCGGGGGTGGTGGCGTCGCCCAGGATGCGGGCCGCCAGCTCCACCAGCGCGGCCTGGTCGTCGGAGAGGGTCAGGTCCACGGCGTCTCTCCTACATCCGGGGGGTGCGGGGCATGGACAGGCCGAACATGGCGATGAGGTCGCGCTGGATCTCGTTGGTGCCACCGCCGAAGGTGAGGATGAGCGTGCCCTGGTAGGCCCGCTCCAGGCGGCCGGCCAGCAGCGCCTCGGGGCTGTCCTGGCGCAGCGTCCCCCGGGCCCCCAGGACCTCCATGAGCAGCCGGTAGGCCTCGATGAAGAGCTCGGTGCCGAACACCTTGGTGGCGCTGGCGTCGGCGGGGTTGGGTGACTGCCCGGCCGAGTCCAGGGCGGCCACCTTCCAGTTGACCAGGCGCAGGAAGTCGAGCCCGACCCGGACCCGGGCCAGGTTGACCCGCACCCACTCCTGGTCGGCCACCGGTCGGCCCCCGGGCCCCGGGGTGCCCACGGCCCAGTCCACCACCGCCTCGTAGACGGCTTCGACCATGCCCGGCGGCGCCAGGGAGACCCGCTCGTAGTTGAGCTGGTTGACGATCAGGTCCCAGCCCCGGTTGAGCCCGCCGATGACGGCGTCGTGGCCCACCCGCACGCCGTCGTAGAAGGTGTGGAACGTGCTGGCGTTCACCATGGTGGAGATCTTCGAGCACGAGAACCCGGGGTCGGTGGTGGGCACGGCGAAGATGGTGATGCCCCGGTGCTTGGCCGCGTCCGGGTCGGTGCGGGCGGCCAGCCAGACGTAGTCGGCGTAGTTGGCCAGCGACGTGTAGGTCTTCTGGCCGTCGATCACCCACTGGTCGCCGTCCCTCACCGCCCGGGTGGTGAGGCTGGCCAGGTCGGTGCCGGCGCCCGGCTCGGTGTAGCCGATGGAGAAGTGGAGCTCCCCGGCCAGGATGCGGGGCAGGAAGAAGGCGCGCTGCTCGTCGGTGCCGAACTCCATGATGGTGGGGCCCACGGTGTTGACCGAAAGGAACGGCACCGGGGCGCCGGAGCGCCACGCCTCGTTCATGAAGACGAACTGCTCGACCGGGCCGAAGCCCCGGCCCCCGAACTCGGTGGGCCAGCCCACGCCCAGCCACCCGTCGGCGCCCATGCGGCGCACGGCGGCCAGGCAGGCCGGGTGGCCGGTCTCGCCGGCGGTGGCGGCGGCGGCCACCTCCGGGGTCACGATCTCGGCGAAGTAGGCCCGCAGCTCCTTCTGCAGGGCGACCTGCTCCGGGGTGTAGGCGAGGTGCACGGCGGTGGCTCTTCTCCGGCGGTGGACGGCGCCCCGGGACGGCTGGGGGAGGTACCGGCCCGGGACTAGAACAGGTTCTAGTCCTTGCCGGACCGCCCCGCCACCGGCGGTGTACGGTCGGCGCCGTGCCGAGGGTCGAGCTCACCCGGCAGCTGCGCCGGTTCACGGGCGTCGACGGCGTCGCCACCGTCGAGGGCGCCACCGTGGGCGAGGTGCTCGACGCCTTCTTCGCCCTGCACCCCACCGTCCGGCCCTACGTGGTCGACGAGCACGGCGCCGTCCGCCGCCACGTCGTGGTCTTCCTCAACGGCCGGCAACTCGTCGACCGGACCGGCCTGGGCGAGGCCGTAGGCCCCGACGACGAGCTCCACGTCTTCCAAGCGCTGTCCGGCGGCTAGCCGCCCGTCCCGGAAGGATCCCCATGCCCGAACGCCTCTACGTCGGCACCCGCAAGGGCCTGGTCGTGGTCGACCGCCACCGCGACACCTGGGAGCCCGTCGACCTGCACCTGCCCAGCGTCCCGGTCACCGCCGTGTTGGTCGGCGCCGACGGCCAACTCACGGTGGGGGCCGACCACGGCCACTACGGCCCCAAGCTCCACCAGAGCACCGACGGCGGGACCACCTGGCACGACCTGGCCGTCCCCGCCTACCCGGCCCCGGAGGAGGTCGAGCTCGACCCGGTGCGGCGGGAGGAGGTGCCCTGGGCCACCTCGCTCCTGTGGGCCCTGGCCGCCGGCGACCCCGACGACCCCGGCGTGCTGTGGTGCGGCACGATGCCCGGCGGCCTGTTCCGCTCCACCGACGGCGGCGCCTCGTGGGAGCTCAACCTCCCCCTCTGGGACCAGCCCAGCCGGCCCGAGTGGTTCGGCGGCGGCTACGACCACCCAGCCATCCACTCCGTGGTCCCCGACCCCCGCGGGCCCGAGCGCCTGGTGGTGGGCGTGTCGTGCGGCGGGGCCTGGCGCACCGTCGACGGCGGGGCCAGCTGGGAGCCGGGCCGGGGCATGGCCGCCCGCTACATGCCGCCCGACCGGATCGACGACCCCACCATCCAGGACCCGCACCGCATCGTCCGCTGCCCGGCCGCCCCCGACGTGCTGTGGACCCAGCACCACTCGGGGATCTTCCGCTCCACCGACGACGGGGTCACCTGGACCGAGGTCACCGAGGCCGGGCCCTCCACCTTCGGCTTCGCCGTCGCCGTCCACCCCACCGACCCCGACACGGCCTGGTTCGTGCCCGCGGTGGCCGACGACCAGCGCATCCCTGTCGACGGGCGGTTCGTGGTCACCCGCACCCGGGACGGCGGCGCCTCCTTCGACGTGCTGTCGGACGGGCTCCCCCCGGCCCCGGCGTACGACCTGGTCTACCGCCACGCCCTGGAGGTCGCCCCCGACGGCGACCGCCTGGCCATGGGCTCCACCACCGGCAGCCTGTGGACCTCCGACGACCAGGGCGACTCCTGGGCCCTGACCTCGGCCCACCTGCCGCCGGTCAACGTGGTCGCCTTCGCCCCCTGATCAGCCCACCCGGTCGGCGACGTCTCGCACCGCGGCGGTGAGGACCCGCCCGAAGCCGGCCCGGGCACAGGCCATGTGCCCGTCGGCCACCCGGTGGACGGTGGCGCCGGGGATGCCCTCGGCCAAGCGGGCCTGCTCGGTCGGCGGCACGGCCCGGTCGTCGGTGGTGACCAGGACGGCGGTGGGCACGTCGATCTCCCCGATCCACCGCGAGGCGTCGTAGGTGCCGATGGCGGCGGCCGCCTCGGCCACCATGCGCCAGTCGTGGCGCCGCATCTCGGCCCGGGCCCAGAGCCGGAAGCTGTCGGGGCGGGCCCGCACCGGGGCCGGGACCCGGCGCTGCACGACCGCCGCCGGCACCCGGGTGAGCACCTGCCCGGCCCGGGTGGAGCCGGCCGCCGCCCCCATGGCGGTGACGAAGACCAGCTGCTCCCGCCGCCCGGCCACGAAGCGGTCGGCGGTGGCGCACAGGACCAGCCCGTCGACCTTCCCGGGGTGGCGGCGCCACAGGAGCTGGGCGATGGGTCCTCCCATCGAGTAACCGACGGCGATGGCCGAGCCGATGCCCAGGACGTCGAGCAGGGCGGCCACGTCGTCGGCGCAGTCGGCCAGGGTGAACCGGCGCCGGCTGCGCAGGCCCCGGCCGTGGCCCCGGTGGTCGACGGCCAGCACCCGGAACCGCCGGCCCAGCGGCCCGAAGGCCTGGAACCAGTTCAGGCCGCCGGAGGCCACCAGGCCGTGCAGCAGCACCACGGTGGGGGCGCCCGGTGGCCCCTCCACCTCGCGGACGAAGGTGGTGCCGCGGCCCGGCAGCTCGACCCGCCGGCCCAGCGGCAGGCGGGTCCCGGGGGCGCCACTCGGCCCCTCCCGCCCGGCCCGGCCACGGACCGATGGGGACGGCGCCGCCCGCGACATCAGCCCACGCTAGGGGCGACGGCGGCCCGAGCGGCCGATGCCGCCCAGCGGTAGTCGGCCTTTCCGGCCGGGGTGCGCTGCACCTGCTCCACCACCACCAGGTGCTTGGGGAGCTTGTAGCCGGCCAGGTGGGCCCGGGCGTGGCCCCGCAGCTGGTCCAGGGTGGGGGCCGGGTGCCCGGAGGCGGGCTGGACGACGGCGGTCACCGCGCTGCCCCACCGCTCGTCGTCCACCCCCACCACCAGGACGTCGGCCACGGCCGGGTGCCCGTGCAGGACCCCCTCGACCTCCTCCGGGTACACCTTCTCGCCGCCGGTGTTGATGCACTGGGAGCCCCGGCCCAGCAGGTGCACGGTGCCGTCCGCGCCCACCGTGCACATGTCCCCGGAGAGCACCCAGCGCACCCCGTCGACGGTGACGAAGGTGGCCGCCGTCCGCTCCGGGTCGCCGTCGTAGCCCAGGGGGATGTGGCCCGAGGTGGCCAGCCGGCCCACCACGTCGGAGCCCGGCTCCACCGGCCGCAGGTCGTCGTCCAGCACCGCGGTGGTGGGACCGACCGAGAACGAGGCCACGCCGCCGGCGGCCGCCGCGCCGGTGTCGCCCTGTCCCGGCAGGGTGCGGGCCGCGCCCTGGATGCCGGATTCGGAGGAGCCCATGCCGTCGGTGAGCACGCAGGCCGGGAAGGCCCGGACCAGCCGGGCCCGCACCGACGGGGACAGCGGCGCCGCCCCGTTGGCCACCGCGTAGAGGGAGGAGGTGTCCCACCGGCCCGGGTGGGCGGCCAGGCTGTCGAGCAGGGGTTTGGCCACCGCGTCGCCCACCATGGTCAGGACGTTCACCCCTTCGGCCTCCACCAGGTCCCAGGTGGCCTCGGCCTCGAAGGAGCCCGGCACCAGCACCGTGGTGCCCCCGGCGAAGAGCCACATGAACGTGGTCCACTGGGCCGCGGCGTGCATCAGCGGGGCGATGGGCAGGTAGACCATCCGCTCCACGAACCGCTCGGCCAGCTGGGCCAGGTCGGTGACCGGGCCGTGGACGCGCAGCGGGTCGCCCCCGCCCAGGCAGGCGTGGAAGGCGTCCTCGTGGCGCCACAGCACCCCCTTGGGCAGGCCGGTGGTGCCCCCGGTGAGCATCAGGTAGTGGTCGTCGCCGGAGCGGCCCCCGGTGGCCACCGGCCCGGCCGGCGCCGCGGCCAGGGCGTCCTCGTAGGGCACCGCCCCGGGCAGGTCGGCCCGGCCGTCCCCTCCGTCGCCGCCGCTTGCCTCGCCGTCCTCGCCGGCCCGGTCGTCCACCACCAGCACGGCGGCCATGCCCTCCACCACGTCGACCACGCCGGCCACCGCGCCGGCCAGCGAGCGGTGGACGACCAGGGCCGAGGCCCGCGACAGCTCCAGCACGTGGCGCAGCTCGCCGGCCACGTAGCGGACGTTCACGTTGACCGGGACGGCCCGCAGCTTGAAGGCGGCCAGCATGGCCTCCAGGTACTCGGGGGCGTTGCGCAGGTCGATGGCCACCCGGTCGCCGGGGCCGATGCCGGCGGCCCGCAGGTGGTGGGCCAGCCGGTCGGCTCGCTGGTCCAGCCGGCCGTAGGTGGGCCGGGCCGGGCCGCACACCAGCGCCGTCCGCTCCGGCACCCGGCGGGCCGCCCACTCCCAGATGTCGGCCAGGTTGGGCGAGGCGGGGGCGTCGCGCACGCGCCAGGCCTACGCCACGTCGAGGCCGTCGACCACGCCGGGCACCTCGCCCCCGACCGAGGCGGCGTGGGCCTGGCGGTAGCGGGTGGTGGAGTGCATCGGGTCGGTGTCGAAGCGGGGGATGACCTCCCGGCCGAACAGCTCCATGGACGCCACCACCGTCTCGGTGGGCAGCGTGTTGGTGGTGGGGCTGAAGGTGAGCTGGTCGAAGCCCAGGTCGACCCAGCGCTGGATGGACCGGGCGCAGTCGTCGGGGTCGCCGATGGCCACGTAGCCCTCGAACGAGAGCTGCTCGACCTGCTCGGGGGTGGGCTCGGGGATCTTGTTCGGCCACTCGGGCAGGGTCTTGGGCCGGGGCACGTTGTCGAGCCAGTGGTAGGCCAGGGTCGAGTAGTAGTTCATGCCCATGGTCGAGGCCACCTCGAAGGCCTTGGCCCGGTCCTCCATGCACAGCATGTTGGTCACGCCCATGATGTTGTCGTTGACGTAGTCGCCGACTGGCGTGGCCCCCCCGATGGCCGCCTTGTAGGCGTTGATGAGGGGCTCCATCTGCTGGGGCTTGCCCAGGGCGAAGCAGAAGGCGCCCAGGCCCAGCTCCCCGGCCTCGGTGAAGGTGCCGGGGCTGCCGGCCGCCACCCACATGGCCGGGTGGGCGGCGCCGTGGGGGCAGGGGAAGATCTTCCGCTCCGGGACCGAGAAGTGCTCGCCGTCGTAGGAGTAGGGCGCGTCGGCCCACATCTTGGGGATCTCGCGGATGGCCTCCCGCCACATGCCCTTGGTGTCATCCACGCTGGGGATGCCGAAGCCCAGGACCTCGGTCGACGACGAGCCCCGGCCGGTGCCGAACTCGAAGCGGTTGCTGGTCAGGTGGTCGAGCAGGGCGACGTTCTCGGCGATGCGCACCGGCTTGTTGACCGCCGGGGTGATGTTGAAGATGGCCGAGCCCAGGTGGACCCGCTCGGTCTGCGCCGCGCAGAAGGCCAGGAAGGCCTCGGGCCCGGGCATGTGGGAGTACTCGTCCAGGAAGTGGTGCTGGGGGCACCACACGTACTTGAAGGCGTAGGCGTCGGCCGCCTTGGCGATCTCCACGTTGCGGAAGATGCGCCGGTGCTCGGCGTGCGGGTCCCGGTCCCGCTCGAACTGGGGCACGAACAGCTGGGCGAACACTCCGAACTCCATGCCCCCCAAACTAGAACACGTTCTAGTTTGTGTCCAGCACCCCCCTCCCGTTCTCGGCACCTTTTCGTACCGCATGGGGACGAAAAGGTGCCGGGTTCCCCGGCGAGGAGTGGGAGGCGTAGGTTCTGACGGGTCGTCAGAACTCGTCCCCCGAGGAGGAAGCCATGGCCGGTCGGGAGCGGAGCGGGCCCCTGGCCGGGGTGCGCGTCGTGGAGTGCTCGATGCTGGGGCCGGGGGCCATCACCACCCACCTGGCCGACCTGGGGGCCGAGGTCATCAAGGTCGAGCCCCCGGCCGGGGACTACATCCGCCGCATGACCTGGCCCATCGTGGAGGGCACCTCGCTCATGCACCTGCACATCAGCCGGGGCAAGCGCTCGATCGTGCTCGACCTCCGCACCCCCGAGGGGGCCGAGGTGTTCCGCGACCTGGCCCGCGGGGCCGACGCCGTGGTCGAGGCCATGCGGCCCGGGGGCCTGGAGCGCCGGGGCCTGGGCTACGACGCGCTCCGGGAGGTCAACCCCCGCCTCGTCTTCTGCACCATCTCCGGCTACGGCGCCACCGGCCCCTACGCCACGCTGCCCAGCCACGGCATCGCCTACGACGCGTGGGCCGGCCTGGTCCAACCCGAGGCCACCGGCGACGGCTTCTGCGCCATCCCCGAGCACCCGTCGGTGGGCATCCACGCCGGGCCCCTGTTCGGGGCGCTGGGCATCCTGGCCGGCGTCACCCGGGCCCGGGCCACCGGCCAGGGGTGCCGGTTGGAGGTAGCCCAGAGCGACGCCGCCGCGGCCATGGACTGGCTGCGCAGCGAGACCTACCGGGCCTACGAGCGGCCCGAGGACGAGGTGACCGGCAACGAGGCCGACGGCTTCGAGCGCCGGGCTCCGGGCACGGCCGGGATGCGCGACGGGGTGCGCTACCAGTTCTACGAGAGCGCGGACGGGCACGTGCTGTTCATGGCCTCGGAGCGGGAGCTGTGGAGGAACTTCTGCGAGGGCATCGGCCGGCCCGAGCTGTTCGAGGCCCACCCCGGCTCGCAGTACGCCGACCACGCCCGGGGCGACACCGCCCTGCAGGCCGTCCTCCGCGACGTGTTCCGCCAGCGCACCACGGCCGAGTGGGTGGCCTTCGGCGACGAGCACGACACCCCCATCGCCCCGGTCAACACCCCCGAGACCATCGCCGCCGACCCCCAGTTCCAGGACCGGATGCCGTGGATCCCCCAGGAGGTGGTGGGGACCGACCAGCTCCCCTCCCCCCTCAAGTTCGCCGACGTCCCGCTGCCCGTGCCGGCCAAGGCCCCCACCGTGGGCCAGCACACCGACGAGGTCCTCACCGAGGTCCTGGCCTACACCCCCGACCGCATCGCCACCCTCCGCACCTCCGGCGCCCTCGGCCCCACCTGACCGGTCAGCGAGGGGCGAAGGGGCTCGACGGCGCCGGGACCATGAGCTCCTCGCGCCAGGCGGTGCACCACTGGCGGCGGGTCGCCGGCCAGCCGGCCACCGGCGGGCCGCCCTCGACGCCGGCCAGCAGGAGGGCGGTGTGGGCGGCCAGGTCGGCCACCCACACGGTGACCACCTCCACGTCGGTCATCAGCACCTCGAACGCCCCCACCAGGTGCACCCCGAAGGTGGCCGCGATGGGAGCCCACCGCTCGACCAGGGCGGCCAGGTACTCGGGGCCGGCCCCGGGGTGGACCCGGGTCAGCTCGTGCACCGCCACCTCGCCCCGGACCCCGGCCGCGGCCCGGGCCGCCGGGTCGGGGGCGGTGGGAGTCGCCAGCAGCAACCGGTCGATGCCGCCGGTGCGGTTCCGGTGGGCCTCGTCCCACCAGCCGGCCAGCTGCGTGTTGGCCGCTTTGGCCAGGTTGGTGCGCCGGGCCAGGCGCTCCCACCCGTCCCACCCGTCGACCACCTCCCACAGGTTGACCACCTGGGGCCAGCGGCCGGTGGTGCCCACCACCTCCCAGGTGCCGGCCAGGGCCAGGCCCCCGTCGGCCACCGCGGCGGCGTCGAAGCGCACCACGTGGTCCATGTAGGGCGCCGCCCCCCGCCCCACCACGTCCACGATCTCGTGCAGGTACAGCGGCCGCTCCACCGGCCCAGCGTGCCACCCCCGCCGCTCAGGCCGGGGCGGGGGTCATCCGGTGAAGCGGGCGTCGGCCGTCACCGGCTGGGCCGGCGGCGCCGTGCCCGTCTGGTCGGGCGGGACCACCACCACCCGGGCGGCCACGTCGACCACGTGGTCCACGCTGACCGTCCCGTCAGGCACGGTGGCGTCGCTGACCACCTTGAACTCGGCGTGGAGGGCATCGGCGGTGAGGTCGACCACGGTGTAGCCCCGCTGCCGGGCGTTGACGTACTCGACGTAGGGCAGCCCCCGGGCCAGGGTCTCGGCCACGTCGGTCAGGGCGGCGTCGGTGAAGGCCGAGGAGATCGACGTGCCCACCAGCTCGGTGCCGATGCGCTCGGTGGCCACGTCGTCGAGGTCGTGGTGCATGCGGGCCACGCCGGCGGCGTGGATGTCGCCGGTGCACACCACCGGGTTGGGCCGCTGGCGCAGCACCTCCCACACCCGCTGGCGGTCCTGCGGGTAGCCGTCCCACTGGTCGGTGTTGAAGTAGGGACCGAAGGGCAGCGGCGTGAACACCGTCTGCTGGCCCACCACGTCCCACACCGCGGTGGACCGGCCCAGGCCGGAGGTGAGCCAGGACCGCTGCTCGGCGCCCAGCATGGACCGGTCGACGGCGGTGCGCTCCGGGCAGTCGGCCAGCTCGCCGCCGCAGGGGGCCGGGTCGCGGTACTGGCGCCCGTCCAGCATGTGGAAGGTGGCCAGGTCGCCCCACGAGAAGCTGCGGTAGATCTCGAGGCCGGGCCCGGTGGGGGCGGTGAGGCGCACGGGCTGGTGCTCGAACCAGGCCCGGTAGCCGGCGGTGCGCCGGGCCCGGACCTGGGCCGCGGTCTGGCCGTCGGCCCCCCAGTCGCCGGCGTAGTTGTTGTCGACCTCGTGGTCGTCCCACACCGGGATCACCGGCGCCGAGGCGTGGGCGGCCTGCAGGTCGGGGTCGGTCTTGTACTGGGCGTAGCGGTTGCGGTACTCGGCCAGCGTGAAGCACTCGCCGGGGGTGTGGGCCCGGACCGGGCCGGAGCCGCCGTTCTCGTAGATGTAGTCGCCCAGGTGGAGCCACAGGTCGCAGCCCTCGCCGGCCAGGCTGCGCAGCGCCGTGTAGTAGCCGGAGGTGTAGCTCTGGCACGAGGCCAGGGCGAAGCGCAGGGCGGGGGTGCCGCCGGCGGGCAGGGTGCGGCCCCGCCCCACCGGGCTGGTGAAGGTCTCGGCGGTGAAGCGCACCCACCACTCGCCGTCGGGCTCGAGGCCGTCGACCACGACGTGGACGGTGTGGGCCAGGTCCGCGGTGGCCACCACGGCGCCGGACCGCACCACCTGGGCGAAGCCGGCGTCGGAGGCCACCTCCCAGCCGACGGTGACCGGGTCGGGGCCCACGCCCCCGCCACCGACGGGATCGGGGGCCAGGCGGGTCCAGGCCACGAAGCCGTCGGCGGTGGGGTCGCCGGTGGCCACGCCCAGGGTGAACGGGTCGTCGACCAGGGCCCGGGCCTGGGCGCCGAGCAGGGCGGGCAGGCCGGCGTTGCGGAGGCGGAGGGCGGCGACGGCGGCCGCCGTCCCCATGATGAGCGAGCGGCGGCCGATGGGCTCCATGGCCGGGCATGGTGCCACAGGCCCGGCGCCCCGGCCGGGGCAACGCCCGCCCGTGACGCCACCCCCTTAGAACGCGTTCTAGCATCGGCCCGTGGACCTGACCCTGACCGACGAGCAGGAGCTGATCCGCGACAGCGTGGCCCGGCTGCTGGCCAAGCGCTCCGGCCCCGAGCAGGTCCGGGCGGCCGAGGCCACCGGTTTCGACCCCGAGCTGTGGGGCGCGCTGGTAGCCGTGGGGCTGCCGGCCATGGCCCTCCCCGAGGACGTGGGCGGCGGCGGGTCGACCCTGGCCGGGCTGGGGATCGCCGTGGAGGCCTGCGGCGCGGCCCTGGCCTCGGCCCCCGTGGTGGAGGTGGCCGTGGCCGGCCGGGCCCTGGCCCGCCACGGCCGGGCCGAGGAGGCGGCCCGGGTGGCCGCCGGGGCGGTGGTGGTCGTCGCCCCCCGGCCCGCGGCCGACGGCGTCGCCACCCTGGTGCCCGGGGCGGGGGCCGCCGAGGGGGCCGTGGTCCTCCACCGCGGCCACCTGGTGCTCGCTCCCCACGACCCCGGCGCCCCGGTCCCCCGCGCCCTCAGCGCCCTGGGGGCGGCGGACGTGGCCGTCGACCACGACCTGGTGGTCCTGGCAGCCGAACCCGACGCCGAGGCCGCCCACACCCGGCTGGCCGACGAGTGGCGGTCCCTCACCGCGGCGTGGCTGGTCGGCCTGGCCCAGCACAGCCTGGACCTGGCCGTCCGCTACGCCACCGAGCGCCACCAGTTCGGCGTGCCCATCGGCTCGTTCCAGGCCCTCCAGCACCGCATGGCCGACCGGGCCACCGACGTGGAGGGGGCCCGCCTGCTGGCCCGCAAGGCCCTGTGGGCCCTCGACGGCGGCGAGCCCGAGGCCGCCGCCCACCCGGCCATGGCCTTCGCCCGGGCCGCCGAGGTGGCTCAGCGCACGGCGTCGGACGCCCTCCACGTCCACGGCGGCTACGGCTTCATGGAGGAGTACGACGTCCAGCTCGCCTTCCGCCGGGCCAAGGCCGTGCGTCTCCTCGTCGGCGACCCCCACGACGACCTGGCCGCGGTGACCGACCGCTGCTTCGGCCCCGTGGGGGCGCCCCTCCCCGACGCCGCCTCGGTCGTGCTGGGCCCGGTCGATCCGGCCCGCCGCCCGGCGCGCCCCCGGGCCGAGGGCCTGGACTTCCGCCTCCCCGAGGCGGTGGAGGCCTTCCGGTCCGAGGCCCGGGCCTTCCTGGGCCGCCACGTCACCGACGAGGTGATCGAGACCGCCCACCGCACCGGCACCGTCCACGACTGGGGCCTGCACCGGGCCATGGCCGCCGAGGGCTGGATCTCGGCCGGGTGGCCCGCCGAGTGGGGCGGCCAGGGCCGGTCGCCGCTGGAGATGAACGCCCTCACCGAGGAGATGTACCTCTCCGGCGCCCCGGTCGACGGCCTCGGCGTCGCCACCCTGGTGGCCCACACCCTCCTGCACGAGGGGACCGAGTGGCAGAAGGGCGAGATCATCCCCCGGATCCTCTCGGGCGAGGTGCTGGTCTGCCTGGGCTACAGCGAGCCCGACGCAGGCAGCGACGTCGCCGCCTGCGCCACCCGAGCCGTGCGCGACGGCGACGAGTGGGTGGTCAACGGCCAGAAGATGTTCACCACGCTGGCCCACGAGAGCCAGTACGTGTTCCTGCTGACCCGGACCGACACCGAGGCGGCCAAGCACAAGGGCCTGACCATGTTCGTGGTGCCCATGGACACGCCGGGCATCGGCGTCACCCCGGTGCCCACCATGGGCGGCGAGCGCACCAACATCACCTGGTACGACGACGTGCGGGTGCCGGACCGCTACCGGGTCGGCGAGGTCGACGGCGGGTGGAAGGTGATGATGACCGCCCTCGTCTTCGAGCGGAACTCGGCCTGGTACGGCGAGGCGGTGCGGCTCCTGGCCCACGGCCTCCGCTGGGCCCGGTCCACCGGGCGCATCGACGAGCCGTCGGTGCGGGAGCGGCTGGCCCGGGCCGCCATCGGCAACGAGGTGGCCAACCTGCTGGGGTGGCGGGCGGCGTGGCTGGCCTCCACCGGGGCCCTCCCGGGGGTCGAGGGCACCATGGCCAAGCTGGCCACCACCGAGCACTACCAGCGGGTGGCCGACGACCTCATGGACGTGCTGGGGGCGGAGGGCCTGCGCCGCCACGGCGAGCCCGGGGCCGCGGCCGACGGGTGGATCGAGGCCACCTACCGGCACTGCCAGGTGACCACCATCTACGGCGGCACCTCCGAGGTCCTCCGCGGCATCATCGCCGAGCGGGCCCTGGGCCTCCCCCGGGGCCGGGCCTGACCCCCGGCCCGAGCCGGCGCCAGCCCGCCCGGGGCGGTCCCGGGCTTTTCCGGGGTCGCCGGACCACCGGCTAGACCGTGGCCCACGTCCGCCGCGCGCACCGGCCCCCGGGCCGGTCGGCGGGCACCGCCTGTCGCACCGAGGAGACCGTCGTGCCGGAAGCCGTCATCGTCAGCACCGCCCGCACCCCGATCGGGCGGGCCATGAAGGGCTCGCTCAAGAACGAGCGCCCCGACGACCTCACCGCCTTCATCGTCGACACCGCCCTCAACCAGGTGCCCGAGCTGGACCGCCAGAGCGTGGAGGACCTGATCCTGGGCTGCGGCCAGCCGGCCGGCGAGTCGGGCTTCAACCTGGCCCGCATCGCCGCCATCCAGGCCGGCATGCCGGATGTCCCCGGTGTCACCATCAACCGCTACTGCTCGTCGTCGCTGCAGGCCATCCGCATGGCCGCCCACGCCATCAGGGCCGGCGAGGGCGACGTGTTCGTGGCCGCCGGGGTGGAGACGGTCAGCCGCTTCCTGAACGGCATGGCCGACGTGGGCGGGGCCAAGAACCCCCGCTACGCCGAGGCCGAGGCCCGCACCGCGGCCCGCCAGGCCGGCGGCCAGGGCGACTGGGCCGCCCCCGAGGGCCTCCCGGACGTGTACATCGCCATGGGCGAGACGGCCGAGAACGTGGCCGAGCTCACCGGCACCACCCGCGAGGAGATGGACGAGTTCGCGGCCCTGTCGCAGCAGCGGGCCACCGCCTCGCTGGAGAACGGGTTCTGGGAGCACGAGATCACCCCGGTCGCCACCAAGGACGACGAGGGCAACCCGGTGGTCGTGACCCGCGACGACGGCATCCGGGCCGGCACCACGGCCGAGGGCCTGGCCAACCTGAAGCCCGCCTTCCGCCCCGACGGGCGGATCACCGCCGGCAACGCCTGCCCCCTCAACGACGGGGCCGCGGCCGTGGTGGTCATGAGCGACACCCGGGCCGCCGAGCTGGGCCTCACCCCGCTGGCCCGCGTGGTGGCCTCGGGCGTCACCGGCCTGAACCCCGAGATCATGGGCCTGGGCCCCATCGAGGCCTCCAAGCAGGCCCTGGCCCGGGCCGGCATGACCATCGACGACATCGACCTGGTGGAGATCAACGAGGCCTTCGCGGCCCAGGTCATCCCGTCGGCCAAGGAGCTGGGCATCAGCTGGGACAAGCTGAACGTCAACGGCGGGGGCATCGCCGTGGGCCACCCCTTCGGCATGACCGGCGCCCGCATCGCCACCACCCTCATCCACGGCCTGCAGGACGCGGACAAGACCTTCGGCCTGGAGACCATGTGCGTCGGCGGCGGCCAGGGCATGGCCATGATCTTCGAGCGCCTGAGCTGACCGGGGGTCAGGAGGCTCCGTAGACCGGGGCCGGGGGCGGGGCCTGGGCCAGCAGCCCCCGGATGACGGGGCCCAGCTCGGCCGGGTCCCAGCGGGCGCCCTTGTCCGTCGCCGGGCCGTGCTGCCAGCCGTCGGCCACGCTCACCCGGCCTCCCTCGGCCTCGAACACCCGGCCGGTGACCCCGGCGCTGTCGGCCGAGACCAGCCAGGCCACCAGGGGCGAGACGTTGGCCGGGTCCATGGCGTCGAAGGCCCCGGGGTCGGTGGGCCGCGCCATCATCTCGGCGAAGGGCCCCTCGGTCATGCGGGTGCGGGCCGAGGGGGCCAGGGCGTTGGCGGTCACCCCGTAGCGCCCCAGCTCGGCCGCCTGCACCAGGGTCAGGCCCACGATGCCGGCCTTGGCCGCCGAGTAGGCGGCCTGGCCCACGCTGCCCAGCAGGCCGGCGCCCGAGGTGGTGTTGACGATGCGGGCGTCGACCACCTCGCCGGCCTTGGCCCGGTCGCGCCAGTGGGCGGCGGCGTGGCGGGACGGTGCGACGTGGCCCTTGAGGTGGACCCGGACCACCGCGTCCCACTCGTCCTCGGTGCTGGTGGCGAACATGCGGTCGCGGACCACGCCGGCGTTGTTGACCACCGCGTCGAGGCGCCCGAAGGCGTCGAGGGCGGCGCCGACCAGCCGGGCCGCGCCGTCCCAGTCGGCCACGTCGTCGCCGTTGGCCACGGCCTCGCCCCCGGCGCCCCGGATCTCCTCCACCACCTGGTGGGCCGGGTTGCCGGGGCTGGGGGTGCCGTCCAGCTCCCGCCCGAAGTCGTTGACCACCACCAGGGCCCCCTGGCGGGCCAGCTCCCGGGCGTGGTCCCGGCCCAACCCCCGGCCGGCGCCGGTGACGACGACGACCCGCCCCTGGCAGATCCCCTGGCTCATCGGTGGGCTCCTCGTGCCGTGCTTCTGACGGGTCGTCAGGTTACCGGGCCGGCCCGGTAGGGTCCCGCTCCGTGGACATCGGGGCGACCGCCTTCGCCACCGACCGGAGCTGGCACCCCGGTGAGCTGGCCGCCGAGCTGGAGGACCGGGGCTACGCCTCGCTGTGGATCCCCGAGCACACCCACATGCCGGTCAGCCGCCGGACCCCGCCCCCCACCGGCGAGGCCGAGCTGCCCGAGATGTACAAGCGCACCCTCGACCCGTTCGTGGCCCTGTCCTGGGCCGCGGCGGCCACCACCCGGCTGCGCCTGGGCACCGGCATCCTGCTGCCGGCCCAGCGCGACCCCATCGTCACCGCCAAGGCGGCGGCCACCCTCGACCTGCTCTCGGGAGGGCGCCTGGCCCTGGGCGTGGGCTTCGGCTGGAACGCGGACGAGCTGGAGGACCACGGCGTGGCCATGGCCGAGCGGCGGGCCGTGGTGCGGGAGCGGGTGGAGGCCATGCAGGCTCTGTGGGCCGACGAGGTGGCCTCCTACCGGGGCGATCACGTCCACCTGCCCCCGTCCTGGGCCTGGCCCAAGCCGGTGCAGGCCGTGGCCCGCCCCGGCAGCGACGGGGGCCAGGCCCGCCGCCCCGGCGTGCCGGTCCACCTGGGCGGCATGGCCAGCCCCACCGTGTTCGGCCACGTCCGGGCCTGGGGCGACGGCTGGATCCCCATCGGCGGGGCCGGCCTGACCACCGACGTGGCCCGGTTCCGGTCCGAGATGGCCGCCGCCGGCCGCGACCCGGGGGCCATGAGGGTCACCACCTTCGGCACCGTGCCCACGCCCGGGAAGCTGGCCCACTACCGCGAGATCGGCGTGGACGAGTGCGTGCTGCGCCTCCCCTCCGCCGGCCGGGACGAGGTCCTGCGCACCCTCGACACCTACGCCCCGCACCTCCCCTCCTGACGATGGCCAGCGCGGAGCCGACCCGGATCGAGGACCCGGACGACCCCCGGCTGGCCGATTACCGGGCCCTGACCGACCCGGCGCTGCGCAAGCGGTACGAGGCCGAGCGGGGCGTGTTCATCGTCGAGAGCCCCCTGGCCGTCGAGGCCCTGGCCGCCTCGCCCCACGCCCCGGCCACCCGGTCGCTGCTGGTCGGCGAGCGGCGGGCCGAGCGCATGGCCCCGGTGGCCGCGGCCCTGGCCGCCCACGGCGCCGCCGTCTACACCGCCCCGGCCGCGGTGCTGGAGGCCACGGCCGGCTTCGCCCTCCACCGGGGCGTGGTGGCGGCCGTGTCCCGGCCCGAGCCGGTGGCCCCGGCCGAGCTCCTGGCCGGGGCCGGCACCGTGTTGGCCCTGGAGGGCATCAACGACCACGAGAACCTGGGCGTGCTGTTCCGCAACGCCGCCGCCTTCGGCGTCGATGCCGTCCTCCTCGACCCCACCTGCGCGGACCCGTGGTACCGCCGGTGCGTGCGGGTGTCGATGGGCCACGTCCTGGGCGTCCCCCACACCCGGGCCACGGCCTGGCCCGACGAGGTGGCCGGCCTGGCCGCCACCGGGTGGCGGGTCCTGGCCCTCACGCCAGGGGCCGTCACCCTGGTCCACCGGGCCCCTCCGCTCGGGCCCCGCCAGCGGGCCGCGGTGCTGGTGGGGGCCGAGGGGCCGGGCCTGGCCGCCGCCACCCTGGCCGCCCCGGGGATCGAGCCGGTCCGGATCGCCATGGCCGCCGGCGTCGACTCGCTGAACGTGGCCACCGCCGCCGCCGTGGCCCTCAGCCACCTGCGCGGCCCGCTCCTGGACTGACTGTGAGGACCAGGGACGGCCGCCGGCCCCGGTGACGTGGGGCCGGGCTGGGCCCCGTCGGTAGCGTCGGGCCGACATGACCTCCTCCGACCCGACCTCGTCGTTCACCGCCATGATGGCCCTGGAGCCCCACGGGCCCGACACCTTCGTGGGCGCCGGGCCCCGCTACCCGTGGGGTGGGCTGTACGGCGGGCAGATCGTGGCCCAGGCCCTGCACGCGGCGTCGGCCACGGTCGAGCCCCGGTACCGGGTCCACTCCCTGCACGCCTACTTCATCCGCCGGGGCGACCACGCCGAGCCGGTGCGCTACGAGGTGGCCCGGACCCGCGACGGCCGTTCGTTCACCACCCGGACCGTCGAGGCCCGCCAGGCGGTGGGGGCCATCCTGTCCCTCTCGGCGTCGTTCCAGATCGACGAGGACGCCCCGGAGGCCCAGACCGCGGTCCTGCCCGACGTGCCCTCACCCGAGGAGGTCTCGGGCGAGTCGTGGAGCCCCCTGTACGAGCGGACCATGCTCGACACGGCGGAGCGGCCGGGCACGGCGGCGGGCTGGATGCGCCTGGCCCGGCCCCTGGAGGGCGCCGACGACACGCCGGCCCTGCACGCCGCCGCGTTGGCCTACATGTCCGACGACGTGCCCACCGATGCCGCGGTGACCCTCGACCCCCGGCGCACCGGGGACGGCTACGACGAGATGGTGGCCTTCAGCCTGGACCACGCCATCTGGTTCCACCGCCCCGTCCGGGCCGACGAGTGGTTGCTGCACGACCTGCGGTGCCACGGCCTCATCTCGTCGCGGGGGCTGTCCATGGGCCACGTCTTCGCCGCCGACGGAACCCACGTGGCCACCGTCAGCCAGGAGGTCCTGCTCCGGCCCCGTCGCTGAGGCGAGGGCGGGCCGCCCTCAGAGGCGCTCGATGATGGTGACGTTGGCCTGGCCGCCGCCCTCGCACATGGTCTGGAGGCCGTAGCGGCCACCGGTGCGCTCCAGGTGGTGGAGCAGGGTGGTCATGAGCCGGGCCCCGGTGGCGCCCAGCGGGTGGCCGAGGGCGATGGCCCCCCCGTTGGGGTTGACCTTGCCCATGTCGGGCTTCAGCTCCCGCTCCCAGGCCAGCACCACCGAGGCGAAGGCCTCGTTGATCTCGACCGCGTCCATGTCCTCCATGGACATCCCCGTCCTCTCCAGGGCGTGGCGGGTGGCGGGGATGGGGGCGGTGAGCATGAAGACGGGATCGTCGCCCCGGACGCTCATGTGGTGGATGCGGGCCCGGGGGGTGAGGCCGTGGTCGGCCACGGCCTGCTCCCCGGCGATGAGCAGGGCGGACGAGGCGTCGCTGATCTGGCTGGCCACCGCGGCCGTGACCCGGCCCCCCTCCACCAGCGTGGGGAGGCTGCGGATCTTGTCCCAGTCCGGCTCCCGGGGCCCCTCGTCGTGGGCCAGGTCGCCCACGGGGGCGATCTCGGCCTCGAAGCGCCCCTCGGCCCGGGCCCGGAGAGCCCGGGCATGGGACTCGACAGCGAAGGCCTCCATCTCGTCGCGGGAGATGTCCCAGCGCTCGGCGATGAGCTCGGCCCCCCGGAACTGGCTGACCTCGCCGTCGCCGTAGCGGGCCACCCAGCCCGGCGAGGTGGTGAAGGGGTCGGGGAAGCCCAGGCCGGTGGCCAGGGTCATGGCCGAGCCGATGGGGATCTGCGACATCTGCTGCACGCCCCCGGCCACCACCAGGTCGTTCACCCCGGCCATGACGGCCTGGGCCGCGAAGTGGACGGCCTGCTGGGCCGAGCCGCACTGGCGGTCGACGGTGGTGCCGGGCACGTGCTCGGGGCCGCCGGCCACCAGCCAGCAGGTGCGGGCGATGTCGCCGGCCTGGCCGCCGACCGAGTCGACGTTGCCGAAGACGACGTCGTCCACCGCCCCGGGGTCGATGCCGGTGCGCTCCAGCAGGGCCCGGATGGACAGCGCCCCCAGGTCGGCCGGGTGGAGGTGGCTGAGGCCCCCGCCCCGCCGGCCCACCGGCGTCCGCACCGCGTCGACGATGTAGGCCTCGGGCATGGTGGGCTCCTTCGGGTCAGAGGCCGAGGGCGGTGGCCACCCGGCGGCGGTGCCAGGCGGCGTCGCCCCAGCTGCGGGCCAGGGCCTCGGCCCGCTTGAGGTACAGGTGGAGGTCGGCCTCGACGGTGTAGCCGATGGCGCCGTGGCACTGGAGGGCGTGGCGGCCGGCGGCCCGGGCCGCGTCGGAGGCCAGGGCCTTGGCCATCGACACGTCCCTCCCGGCCGTGGGCTGCCCGGTGGCCAGCGACCACGCCGCCCCGTACACCGCGGGGGCGGCGAAGCGCAGGCCCAGGGCGGCGTCGGCCAGGTGGTGCTTCACGGCCTGGAACGACCCGATGGGCGCACCGAACTGCCGGCGCTCGGTGGCGTAGGCCACGGTGAGGTCGACCATGCGCCGCCCCAGCCCGACCAGCTGGGCGGCCACGGCCAGGGCGCCCCCGTCGAAGGCGGCCTCGGCCTCCTCGGGCCCACCCAGGGGGCCCCCGGCCACCCCCCCGTCCAGGCGGGCCAGGCGGCGGCCGGCGTCGACGGCGTCGGCCGGCGCCCGCTCGCCCACCTCGACGGCGCCGGCGGCCACCCCGGCGGTGACCCGCTGGGCCCGCCACGGTTCGGGCTGGCCGGGCCGGTGGTCGAGACGCACCAAGTAGCCGATCTCGTCGGCCCAGGCCACGGTGGCCGAACCAGGGGGCACGGCGCCGCCCGGGCGGGAGCCGTCCAGCAGCCCCGGCAGCACGCCGTCGGGGTCGCCGACCCGATCGAGGAGGGGCGCCACCACGGCCACCGTCTCGGCGAAGGGGTGGGGCAGGGCGGCGTAGCCCGCCTCCTCGGCCAGGAGCACCCAGTCGACGGGGCCGAGGCCCAGGCCGCCCCGGGCCTCGGACACGGCCACGCCCAGCACGCCCATCTCGGTCAGGGCCGCCCACGAGCGGTCGGCGGCGGCCCGGGCCCCCTCGCCCTTGCGGGCGCCGCTCGTGTCGGTGCCCTCGGGCCAGGCCGCCCGCACCACCTCGGCCGGGCACTCCCGGGCCAGCAGCAGCCGCACGGCGTCGCGCAGGGCGACCTGGTCGTCGGTGAAGGCGAAGCGCAAGGCGCTACCGCCTCGGCAGGCCGAGGACCCGCTCGGCGGCGATGTTCCGCTGGATCTCGTTGGTCCCGGCGTAGATGGGTCCCGACAGGGCGAACTGCCAGCCCTTCGACCAGGGGCCGTCGAGCTCGGCGTCGGGGCCGAGGATGTCGAGGGCGGTCTCGTGGAGGGCCACGTCGAGCTCGGACCACCAGATCTTCACGAAGCTGGAGGCGGCCCCGGCCGGGCGCCCCTCGGCGTCGTCGGTGACGGTCTGGAGGGTCTGGAGCCGGTAGGCCTCGGCCTCCATCCACCCCTGGGTCACCCGGTCCCGCAGGCCGGGGTCGAGGTCCCGGCCCTCGTCCCGGCGCTGGCGGTACAGGTCGACCAGGCGGGCCGCGGTGGCGGTGAAGCGCCCTGGCGAGCGCAGGGTCAGGCCCCGCTCCGAGGAAGTGGTGGCCATGGCCACCGACCAGCCGGCGCCCACCTCGCCCAGCACCGGGCCCCCGGGGAGCGAGTCGTCGGGCAGGAAGGCCCCGTCGAAGGTCACCTCGGCGAAGCCCTCGTCGCCGTCGAGGCGCCCGAAGCCCCGGACCGTCACCCCGTCGAGGCCCAGGGGCACCATCAGGTAGGTGAGGCCCCGGTGGCGCTCGCTCCCCGGCTCGGAGCGGAACAGGCCGAACAGGTGGGTGCAGAAGGCGCCCCGGGTGGTCCAGGTCTTCCGGCCCTCCAGCACCCAGCCCCCCCGCTCGTCGTCGCGGCGGGCCCGGCTGGTGAGGGAGGCCAGGTCGCTGCCGGCGTCGGGCTCGCTCCAGCCCTGGCACCACCGGTCGTCGCCCCGGGCCATGCGCCGCAGGACGTGGGCCTGTTGCTCGGGGGTGCCGAAGGCGAACACGGTGGGGGCCAGGAGGAAGATGCCGTTCTGGGTGACCCGGGGCGGGGCGCCGGCGGCGTGGTACTCCTCCTCGAAGACGAGCCACTCCCACCGGCTGGCGCCCCGGCCGCCGTGCTCGACCGGCCAGGAGACCACGGCCCACCCGGCGTCGAACAGCGTGCGCTCCCAGTCCAGGTGCTGGGCGAAGCCCTCGGCGGTGTCGCCGGAGAGGGGGCGCCCGCCGTGGCGGTCCCGCCAGGCCGGCAGGGCCTGGGCCAGCCAGGCCCGGGCCTCGGCCCGGAACGCCTCCTCGCTCTCCGACCAGGTCAGGTCCACGACCCGACGATATCTGACGACCCGTCAGGTACGGTCACCCGGACCGGGGGGACGGGCTACCAGCGCTTGCGGCGAGCCGACCATCCCCACACCGCCACCAGCACCCCCAGCAGCACGCCGGCGATGCCCACGAACAGGCCCAGGAGCCCGGCCACGCTGGGCCGGCCCGGCACCACCAGCAGCTCGACCTGGTCGGCCCGGGAACCCACCTCGTCCCGGTAGCGGCAGGTGACGGTCACCTCCCCGGCGGGCGTGGAGAACCAGCCGATGGTGGAGTTGCTGCCGATGGTCTGCGAGGCGCCCTGGCGGGCCCCCCGGAAGGTGGCGGTCCGCCCGCCGGGCAGGGCGGCCTCGCAGTCGATGTCGGCGATGGTCCGGTCCCGCTGGTTCTCCTCCTCCTCGAAGAACCCGTCGAAGTGGGCGTACACCGTGTAGTCACCGGCGGTCGGGGCGGTGAAGGCACCCGGCACCACCACCCCCTCCCCCACCGCGCCCTGGGCCACGGCCTTCTCGGTCAGGCCGCTCCCCTGGGAGGCGAGGCCCACGATGGCCACCACCGTGGCCACCAGGCCCACCACCGCCACCAGCAGGCCGAGGGCCAGGCGCACCCGACCCCGGCGACGGCCCGACGGGCGACTCCCGAACGGATCGACGGGCACGCCGCCGGGACCCACCTCCGAGGGCGGGATCGGCGGCGGCCCGGCCGGCGGCACCGGCACGGAGGTGGCCGGCGGGGGGCCGGCCCCCGGGCCCACCGGGGTCACGTCGGGGTTCGACCAGCTCACGACGGGCCGCCCCCCACCAGGGGCCAGCAGTAGCGGTAGGGCGGGAGCTTCTCGTCGCCCAGGGTGTCGACCCAGTCCACGGCCTGGGCCACCCGGATGGCCCCCCGCAGGAACGACGACGAGATGTCGGACAGGTCGTCGTCGGGGTGCAACGGGGCGCGGGTGCCGGTGCCCTTGTGCAGGTGGGCCTGGAGCACGTGCTCCTGGTAGGCCCGCCAGCGGTCCCGGCCGGCCCCGTGCTCGGGCCGGTCCCGGTACACCAGCACCACGTGCTCGCAGGCGTGGGTCCGCATGCGGTCCTGCCCGTCGGCGCAGGCCTGGCGGGGGCCCAGGTTGGTGGTGAACAGGCCGCCCGGCACCAGCGACGAGGGGCGGTCGAAGGTAGCCTGCACGCTGTAGCAGTCCTCGGGGCCCACGCCTACCACCTCCAGGTAGGAGCGGATCAGCTCCTGGGGGGTGGAGGGCAGGTACGGGAAGGGCGAGGGCACGGCCGGCGGGTGGTGGATCTTGGGGTGGACGACCCGGGCCACCTCGCCCCAGTTGAGGACCTCTACGTGGACGCCGCTGGCCGCCGGGTCGGCCACCGCGAAGGGGGCCGAGGCGGCCAGGCGCTCGAACATGCCGCTGGCCTCGGGCGGGTGGATGGCCACGATCCCCCGGACCAGGGGGCGCAGGTGGTCGTGGTCCTCGTCGCCGTTGCGCAGGGCCCGCACCTCGGACATGCGGGCCAGGCCGAGGCAGCGCTCGGGGCCGATGCCGGCCCACAGGCAGAAGGCCACGGCCAGGTCCTCGTCCAGCACCGCCGGCTCCCCGGCCCGCCGGGTCACCCAGTGGTCGGCGGCCCGGAACGAGGTGGCCACCGGCGGGCCGGCCGCCGGGGCCGCCGGGACGCCCTGCGGGCCGGGGGCGTCGGGCGGCAGGTGGACGACGTCCCACTCCACCACCCGGCCCTGCTCGGAGTGGGGGGTGATGGGGCCGCTGATGCGGTCCGGCACCCGGTAGAGGCCGTAGACCCGCTCGGGGTGGGCGGCCAGGCCGCTGGCCCCCAGGTGGGCCAGCACCTCGGAGAGCTGGGTGGCGCCCCGGGTGGCCAACCGGCTGATGGCCACCGGCCGGGCGTGCGGGGCCCGGTAGGGGGCCCGGGCCTCGGCGCGAGCGGCCCGCTCCTCGGCCTGGATGCGCACCCGCTGGGCCGGGTCGTCCTCCTGGGGCACCGCGTCGCGGTTGAAGGTCTGGTTCAGCGCGTTGGCGAAGTCGCCCTTCTGGGCGGCCCTCGTCTGGCGGACCAGGGCCCACGGCCCCTCCTCGGCCGCGATGCGCTGCATCTCGTCGGGGCTGGGCTGCTCGGCGAGGCTGGCGCCGTAGAGGTGGCGACCGGCGGGTCCCCGCAGCACCCGGTGCTGGTCCTCGATGGCCAGGGCCTGGCCGTGGGCGGCCATGCTCTCGGCCTGGGCCTGGCGGACGTGGGCCATGTTGGCCTCGTACGCCGCCCGCTGCTCGGGGGTGAGGGCGGCCAGGCTGGCCTCCATCTGCTCCGGGGTGGGCGGGTTGCGGGCCGCCTCCAGCCCCTGCTTGAGGTTGGACGGCGTGAAGGCCGTCGCCACGTTCTTCAGGAACCCCATCGCGCCCGCGACCTCCTGGGTGGTGTGGCCGCACGCTACCCCCGGGGCGCGACCCCCCCGGGCCGGGCTCAGCCGGCCAGCCGGGCCAGGGTGGCCCGGGCCTCGGCCACGATGCGTTCCATCAGCTCGGCCACGGTGGGGACCTCTTCGATCACCCCGGCGACCTGGCCGGTGGGCAGCACGCCGGCGTCGGGGTCGCCGTCGACCAGGGCGGCCTTGACCAGCATGGGGGCGTTGGCCGCCATGGCCAGCTGGGCCAGGGTCAGGTCCTGGCTCCGGCGCATGGCCAGGCCCTCGGCGATGAGGTCGCGGGTCGAGGTGCCGGTCAGGCGGCGGAAGGCCAGGGCGTTGGCCAGGGCCCGGGGCAGCCGGGTGAGGGTGGTGGCCCGGGTGAGGCGGTCGACCAGCTCGGTGCGGATGACCCGCTGAGGGGCGCCGTCGAGGGCGTCGGTGACCACCGTGTCGGTGACCGCGGCGGCCAGGTAGCGCTGCTTGACCTCGTCGGGCACCCGACTCTCGGCGGTGAGCAGGAAGCGGGTTCCCATGGCCACGCCGTCGGCGCCGTGGGCCAGGGCCGCCACCAGGCCCCGCCCGTCGTGGAACCCGCCGGCCCCCAGGACGGGGATCTCGGCCCCCACCGCGTCGACCACGGCGGGCAGCAGCAGCGAGGTGGGCACCGGGCCGGTGTGGCCGCCCCCCTCCCCGCCCTGGGCGATGACGGCGTCGACGCCCCACCCCAGCATCTTCTCGGCGTGGCGCCGGGCCCCCACCGTGGGCATGACCAGCACGCCGGCGTCGTGGAGGCGGGCGATGACGTCCCGGCTGGGGGCGCCGGCGAAGGACACCAGCCGGATCCCCTCGGCGGCCACCAGGCGGATGCGCTCGTCGAGGTCGGGCTGGTCGGGCCGGAGGTTGACCCCGAAGGGCGTGTCGGTGGCCTCCTTGACCGAGCGGACCGCGGCCCAGAGCTGGGCCCGGTCCATGGTGACGCCGGCCAGGACGCCGAACCCGCCCGCGGCGCTGGTGGCCGCGGTCAGGTGGGCGCCGGACACCCAGCCCATGCCCGTCTGGACCACGGGGTGGCGGCACCCCAGGAGGGTGCAGGCCCGGGTGGCGAGCGGGTCGGCCATCGGCTCGCACCCTAGGAGGGCGGCGCCGGTCGGTGGGCCGGCGGGCCGCCGCGGCCCGACCCGACCGGGCCGGGCTCAGCCAGTCGGGCCCGGCCGGTGCCCGGCGGGACCGGCCCGGTGGGCGACACTGGGCCGGTGCCCGACCGCCGCCGGTCCTCGACCCTCGTCACCGGGCTGGTGGTGGTGCTGGCCATCGTGGCCGTGGCCGTGGTGGCCGGGACCTGGTTCCGGGGCCGGCCCTCGGCCCTCGACCGGTTCTACGAGCTGCCCGACCGGGGCGTGGTGGTGGCGGCCGAGCGGGGGCAGGTCCTGCGCGAGGAGCCCATGGACAACGCCGGCACCGGGGCCGTGGCCTACCGGGTGCTGTACCGGACGGTCGGCGTGGGCGACGCGCCGGTGGCGGCCAGCGGGTTCGTGGCCTGGCCGTCGGCCGAGGCGCCGCCGGGGGGGTACCCCATCGTGGCCCTGGGCCACTCGACGGTGGGCCTGGCCGATGGTTGCGCCCCGTCCCGGGAGGGCCTGGGCGAGGTCAACCGGGCCCAGGCCGTGGCCTTCCTGGAGGCCGGCTTCGCGGTGGCCGCCGCCGACTTCCCGGGCCTGGGGCCGGAGGGTCCCCACCCGTACCTGGTCGGGGAGCCGACGGCGGCCAGCGTCATCGACGTGGTGCGGGCCGCCCGCCGCAGCGCCGGCGACCAGCTCGGAGCGCGGGTCGTGGGGTGGGGCTACTCGCAGGGCGGCCACGCCGTGCTGTGGGCCCGGGCCCGGGTTGCGACCGAGGCCCCGGAGCTGGACTGGCGGGCCACGGTGGCCCTGGCCCCGGTGATCGACCCGGCCCGGCTGGTGGCGGCGCCGGGGCTGGGCCCGGTGCTGGCCGTGGCGGTGGCCATGGGCCAGGCCACCCGCGGCCTCGACGTCGAGCCCCTGCTCACCGAAGCGGGCCGGGAGGGCCGGGACGACCTGGAGCGGGAGTGCGTGGCCGACGCCCTGGGCGACGCCACCGAGCGCGACGGCCCCGTGCTGGTCGAGGGCGAACGGGGGTGGCTCGAAGACTTGGCCCGCGAGGTGCCGCCGGTGGCGGGGGCCGGGCCGGCCCTGGTGCTCTACGGCGATCGGGACGACACCATCGACCCCGCCGTGGTCGGGGCCTGGGTGGCCGAGGGCGCCGGGGCCGGGGTGGAGGGCCAGGTGCTGCCCGGTCGGGGCCACGGCGGCCTGGAGGCCGACACGGCGCCGCGCAGCATCGAGTGGCTGCGGGCCCGGCTGGCCGGCTGATCAGGTCCAGGTGAAGGCGAAGACGGCCTCGTCGGTGGCGGTGCGCTGGCCCCCGGCGGCGGCGTGGAGGGCCATGGCGGCCTGGTTCGAGGTGTGGGTGACGACGAAGCCCCGCTCGATGCCCTGGGTTCGGGCGTGGTCGCCCACCGCGGCCAGGAGGGCGGGGCCGATCCCCTGGTTGCGGTGCCGGTCCGACACGCCCACCTCGTAGATGCACAGGTGGCGGAGGACGGTGTGGCGGCGGTAGAGCTCGCAGGCGTACAGGAAGCCGACGGGGTCCTCGCCGGCGAAGGCCACGAAGGTGGCGGTGCGGTCGTCGGCCAGGAAGGTGGAGGCGTCACCGGGCAGCAGGGGCTCGAGCTCGGTGCGGTCCTCCATGCTGCCGAACCGGTCGTTGTGGCGGGCCAGGTGGGCCAGGACGGCCTCGTCGCCGGGGCGGAGGCGCCGGACGGTGACGGGCACGGGGACCGACGAGGCGGACGAGCCACGGGAGCGGAGCTTCACCGGGCCCCATCGGCCGGCGCCCGACGGCCTTGAGCGCCGCGTGGTGACTTGAACGCTGTGCGTGGGGGCAGGTCTTCAGGCCGGGTCGGGGACCTCCCGGAACCGGGCGCCCCCGGGGTCGATGACCTGGTCGAGGAGGGCCAGCTCGTGAGCGCTCGGGGGCCGGCTGGTGGGGACGTCGTCGGGGAGGGCGAGGGGGAAGCCGGTGGCCGCCACCACCTGCTCGACGGTGATCCCCGGGTGCACCTCGCGCAGGCGCATCCGGCGGTCCGGCGTCTCGAAGTCGAAGGTGCCCAGGTCGGAGACGACCCGGCGGACCTCGTGGAAGCGCCCGGCCACCGGCCCCAGCTCGGCGGCCCGGTCCCACCCGATGCCGCACACCACGTCGACCGCGCCCACGAACACCCGGGGCCCGTGGCGACCGATCCAGTAGCTGGTGACGTCGTTGACGGTGTTGCCGGGGGCACCGCGCACCCCGAGCAGCTGGACGTCGGGGCGGTGGGGGTCGGTGCCCAGGGCGGCGATGTTCTGGTTGCCGTGGCGGTCGACCTGGGTGGCGCCCATCATCACGTGGCGCCGCCCGCTCCACACCACGTCGAACATGCGGCGGTAGGGGTTGTGGGCCTCGACCGACCAGCCGCCGGCCGGGGCCGAGACGGTGGTGTCGGCCACCAGGGCGGCCTCGCCGTCGGTCATCATCAGGTCGGGGGCGAAGCTGGCCCGGGCCAGGCGACCGCCGATCATGGGGACGACCCCGATGGGGTTGGCCAGGATCTCGCCGTCGCCCCGGAAGCACTCGGCCACGGCCACCACGCAGTGGTCGGCCCGCCGGGCGGTCCCGTCGCTCACGACGCGGCCCACCCCTCCAGCAGGGCGGCTCGGGCCGCCTCGTCCTTGGCGGTGGCGAACCACCGGGCCTGCCAGGCCTCGTCCCTGTCGTAGTCGGGGGCACAGCCGGTGGGCCGGGCGCCGCCGGGGGCCTCGACCACCCCGGTCACGAACATGCGGTTGACCCGCAGGCGGGTGATGTCTCCGGCGGCGCCGGACAGCTCGGCGGTGGGCACGGTCCGCTCCAGGCTCACGTAGCCCTCGGCGGCCGCCTCCAGCAGCAGGTCGTCGAAGTAGAGGTCGGGGCCGGTGAAGGCGGCGTTGCCCCGGGTGTCGCCCACGTTGAGGTGGACCCAGGCCGCGTCGAGGGCGATGGCCGGCTGGGCCACCAGCTCCTCGCCCGGGCCGCCGTCGGGCCCGGGGTAGGGCGAGCGCACGGTGCGCAGCGAGGGATCGAGGCGGAACAGGTCCGACCCCAGGCCCACCCGGGTGGGCAGGAACGGCAGCCGCCACGCCGCGGCCTGGAGGCCGAGCAGCATCATCCCCTCGTCCAGCTCGGTGCACTGCAACCGGCCGGCCTGCCGGGCGGCCCGGAAGTGAGGGTCGAGGCCGGGCCCGTCGCCGCCGGTCAGCGGGTTGGGCACGTCGGGCGAGACGAAGGCGAAGGTGAGGTGCCGGAGGCGACCGGCGGCGGCCAGGACGCCGATCTCCGGGCCGCCGTAGCTGACGACGTGGAGGTCGGTGACGTCGCTGCGGAGCAGGGCCTTGACCAGGGCCATGGGCTTGCGGCGGCTGCCCCACCCGCCGATGCCCAGGGTGCTGCCGCTCCGCAGGCGGGCCACCACCTCGTCCGCGGTCATGGACTTGTCGGTGGGGGTCGCCACCGACGGCGGGGCCGGGCCGCTCATCGGGTGGTGTCGGTGTCGCGACGCTCGACGAAGGCGTCGCGGTGCTCGTCGGCCACGCCCGAGAGGTTGAGCTCGAAGGTGAAGCCCTGCTCGTAGCGGTAGGAGCGGCGGACGTCCCACAGGTCGATGCCGTTGAGCGACTCCTTGGCCGCCCGCACCACCGTGGGCGACTTTGCCGCGATCAGGCCGGCCACCTCCCGGGCCGTGGCCCGCAGCTCGTCCCGGGGCACCACCGACAGGACCGAGCCGAAGGCGGCCAGCTCCGCCGCGGTGGCGGTGGCCGCGGTGTACACCATGGCCCGGGCCCGGTGGTGGGGGACGAGGCGGCTGAGGTGGGTGGCGGCGCCCAGGGCGCCCCGGTCCACCTCGGGGAGGCCGAAGGTGGCGTCGTCGCTGGCCACGATGACATCCGCGTTGCCGACCAGGCCGATGCCCCCGCCCAGGCAGTGGCCGTGCACGGCGGCGATGACGGGCACGGCGCACTCGTAGACGGCGGCGAAGGCGGCGAAGCAGCCCCGGTTGGCGCCGATGAGGGCCTCGTGGCCGGCGGTGGCCTGCATCTCCTTGATGTCCACCCCGGCGTTGAAGCCCCGGCCCTCGGCCCGCAGGACCACGCAGCGCACCTCGGGGTCCCGGCCCAGGGCGGTGAGGCGGTCGGCCAGGTCGAACCACCCGGCCACGGTGAGGGCGTTGACCGGCGGGTTGTCCATGACGACCTCGGCGATCCCGGCGTCGTCGACCGTGTGGGTGGTGGGCATCCGCAACCTTCCTGATGGGTCGTCAGATCCTGGCCGGCACCGTACCGCGGCGGCCCCGGATCGGGGCCGATACCGTCCGCCGGGTCCGCCGGGCCGGCCGAGGCCCCCTCTCCCTGGAGGATCTGCCGTGGCCCTCACCATCGACCTCGCCGGCCAGGTCGCCCTCGTCACCGGGGGCGGTCGGGGCGTGGGCCGGGGCATCACCGAGCGCCTGGTGGCGGCCGGGGCCACGGTGGCGGTGGCCGGCCGCTCCGAGCCCGACGACCTCCCCCCCGGGGTCGGGTTCCACGCCGCCGACGTCCGGGACCCCGACGCCGTCGAGGCCCTGCTCGACGCGGTGGTGGCCCGGCACGGGCGCCTCGACATCGTCGTCAACAACGCCGGGGGCTCGCCGTCGGTGGCCGCGGCCGACGCCTCGCCCCGGTTCAGCGCCAAGGTGGTGGAGCTCAACCTGCTGGCCGCCCTCCACGTCGGCCACGCCGCCCGCCGGGTGATGGACCGGGGCGTGATCGTCAACGTGGCCAGCCTGTCGGGCCTGCGCCCCTCCCCCGGCACCGCGGCCTACGGGGCGGCCAAGGCCGGGCTGGTGAACCTGACCCGCACCCTGGCCATGGAGTGGGCCCCGGACCTGCGGGTCAACAGCGTGTCGGCGGGCATGGTCCGCACCGACGCCTTCGACCACTACTACGGCGGGCCCGAGGGGGCGGCGGCGGCCGAGGCCACCGTGCCCATGGGCCGGGCCGCATCGCCGGCCGAGGTGGGCGACGCCGTGGTGTTCCTGGCCTCGCCGCTGGCCGCCTACGTCACCGGCGCCGACCTGGCCGTCCACGGCGGCGGCGAGACCCTCGCCCTCCACCGCGTCCTGGGCCACTGAGCCCGACCCGCACCTCCACCGGGCCGTCCCGCCCGCGCTCGGTCCCCGCTCGTCGGAGCGTCACGGGGGCGAGCGGGGCGTGGGGGCGTCCCGGGAGCGCGCCGCCGCCACAGCAGCGCGCTCCCGGCTCGCGAGGGCCGCGGAGCCTCCCGGCGGGCCGCCGCGGCCTGCGTCCGGGGGCTCCTCTCGACCGCTTGGGACCCTACCGAACGTCTGTTCCCCATGCAAGCGCGGGACGGGTGATCCAGCCTCGGCGGGCGCAGGCGGCAATAGCCTCCACCCCATGAGGGACAGGGGGGGTCGTCACCGTCGGGCCAAGGGCCCGGGAGGGCCGGCCCGACCGTCGCGCTCGGGCCGGGTCACGGCCCCGCCGGCGGCCGACGGGGTGGCCTTCACCGGGCCGGCGCCCGAGCGCCTGCTGGGGCCACTCCTGTCGATGCTGCGGGCCACCGCACCGCCCGAGGCGCCCGGGCGGGCGGTGGGCATCGAGGTGTGGGCCGACCGCCTGGCCGAGACGGTGTACGCCGAGGGGGCCATGCCCCGGGACTTCTACGCCGAGCTGGGCGGGGGGCTGGCGGCGTCGGAGGACGTCGACGCCCCGGCCGCCCTGGCCGCCCTGGCCGTGGCCCTCGCCCACCGCGACGCCGAGCCCCTGCGCGCCGTCCACCGCGACCAGGTCCGGGCCCGGCGGGGCACCGCCGACGAGGACACCGATCAGGGCATCGGCCGGGCCGTCCCGGTGCGGGCCCGCGAGATCGTGGCCCTCAACGGGGACGGCGTGACCGTGGTGGTCGACGTCGACCAACCGACCGCGCCCCACTCCGTGAGCGTCCACGTGGACCACAACCTGATGGGCGTGGCCACCGACGCCGGCGCCGGCCCACCGTGGACCGACGGCCACAGCGACGACGAGGGCACGGTGGTGGCCGAGGTCTCCCTGGCCGATGCCCGGGCCCGCATCCGCCACGCCCTGGACATGGCCGGCCACTCGCCCGGGGCACCGGGGGCGGCGGAGATGGACTCGGTGCGGGCCCTGGTGGAGCGGCGCCTGGCCCTGCTCCCCAGTGGGGGTGGGGTGCCGGCCCGGCCCACGGTCACCGAGGAGGAGATGGACGACCACGTGCAGGCCTTCTTGGCCTCCCCCGAGGCCGGCGCCCTCGACGACCTGGACCGGGCCGAGGCGGGGTGGATCGCCGAGCTGTGGATCGACCACGCCGTCAACGACACCATCGGCGGTCCCCTGCGGGTGAGCCCGACGTTGGTGGAGCTGTTCGGCATCGCCTCCCTCCCCCACTCCGGCGGCGTGGACGAGGCCACCCTGGCCGCCGCCCCCGCGGTGCTCGACGCCTGGATCCGCTACGCGGCCCGGGTCACCGACGTGGACGACCGCGGGCGCGACGAGGCCCTGGCCGCCCTGGCCACCATCACCCCCCACCTGGCCTCCCCCCGCCGGGCCACCCCCCTCGACCGAGCCCTGGGCGGCCTCCCGCCTGACACCCCCCACCCCTGACGGGGCCGTCCGGGCATCACCTCAAGGGCGGGGGGAGGTCGGCCGATGGTGAGCGATGGAGGAGCCACGACGAGAGCGACGGCTGGGGCAGCGGCACGTGTTGGGGCCGGTGGCGGTGCGCTGGCGGCTGGACGACGCCCCGGCCACCGAGGACGGTGGGGCCACGCCCGAGCGGGCCGGCCTGCTCGACCTGTCGGTCAGCGGGGCCCGGATCATGGCCCGGGACTGCGACGACCTCGCCGTGGGCGACATCACCACCGTGCAGATCCGGGGCGCGGCCGGGCCGGTCATCGTCCGGCGCATCACCCCCAGCAGCCAGTCCGGGTTCAGCACCTTCGGCCTGGAGTTCGCCGACCCGACGTCCAACCTGCCCCAGCTCGTCCACCAGGAGCTGGCCCAGCGCACCTCGTCGCTGGGCCCCCCCGACCCTTCCTGAGCGGCTGAACGGTCGAACGGCCGAACCAGCCGGAACCCGACTGAGCAGGGACGGGCCGGTGCCGGCGGCGATCAGGCCCGGTCGGGGGGCGACGCGGCGCGGTCGACGGCGGCGCCCATGGCCACCACCCAGTCCAACAGCTCCTGGCCCGCGGGCGCCCCCTGGAGGAGGTCGAGGCAGGCCTGGCGCTCGTCGTCCGGGACCCGCACCACCGAGCCCACCACCTGGTCGGGTCCCCGGCCCGACGGCACCACCAGGGCCAGGACGACCTGCCCCTCGATGAGGGTCAGGTCGGGCCCGAGGCGCACCTCGACGGTCTGGTCGGCCTCCAGGTCGCGCAGGACGGCCCCGCCGTCCCCCGACCGCTCGACCAGCCACAGGGCCCGGCTGTGGGACGACCACCGGTCCATCAGGGTCGCCTCGTCCGCCGGCAGCAGCGGGCCCATCTCGGCCACCGCGTCGACCAGCCGCCCGTCCTCCACCAGGTGGGCGTCGACGGCCAGGAAGGCCAGGGGGTCCTCGACCGGGTCCGGTGACGAGAACCACGGCATGGTCCGCCGGGCCGCCCGCAGGCACCAGGTCTGCGCCTTCCACCACACCAGCTCGACCCGCTCCTCCAGGGCGACGGGCCGGGGGGTGGCCAGGCAGCACTGCTTGTACTTGCGCCCCGAGCCGCACGGGCACCGGTCGTTGCGCCCCACGCCCTCCACCACGGGGCGCCAGCGGGCCACGTAGGCGGCCGCCTCCCGATCGCCCAGGCGCCGGAAGGCCGACGCCGCGCCCTCCAGGTCACCGGCCACGGCCCGCAGGTGGCCGCGCAGGGCCAGGGGGCCGAACCAGGTGTCGGGGTCGGCGTCCAGGAGGGCGGTGTCGAGCTCGGCCATCGCCGCGCCGGCGTCGCCCGCCATCAGCGCCAGCTCGGCCTCCAGCCACGCCGCCCCCAGCGCCTCGGGCACCGCGGCCCGCGCCTGCCTGACCCCGCCGGCCAGCACCTCCAGGTCACCCTGGTCGCCGCTGCGGGCGTGGTCGACCAGGACCTGGGACACCTCCGGGTCGGCCAGGAGCCGGCCCACGACCCGGTGGCGGTCACCCTCGGGCAGGTCGTCACCGGCGGCCCCCATCAGCAGCAGCCAGGCCGTGCCCACCGCCTCGGCCAGCCGGCCACCGCCCGGATCGAACCGTCCACCGCCCATCACCTGGTGGCCGGCCCGGACCACGGCCAGGACCTCGTCGGTGACACCGGCCCCGGCCAGGAGGCCGCCCGCCGACCGGAGGCCGGCCGCGTCCAGAGCCTCGCCCATCGGCACCTGCAGGCCGCGCACGGCAACGGGGTGGTCGGCGGTCACGGCCAGGAGGGTGGAGACCAGGTCGACCACCCACCCGTCGCCCCCGGTGCCCTCGGCCCCGGCCACGTGGTGGCCCTGCTCGACCGCCACCGACGTCACCGCCGCGGCGAACACCTCGGCGCCCCGGTCACCCTCACCGTCGCCCGGGCCGGGGCCCTCGCCGTCGCCCCGGTCGCCGTCGCCCTCGGCGTCAGCCAGGCGTCGGAGCTCCAGCTCGCCGGCCACCAGCGCCAGGCCGACCTGGTCGCCGGCCGCCAGGTCGGGCTCCCACCCGGCCGGCAGGCCCACCGACGGCACCGCCGGGGCCTCGGGCCGGGCCCGATCGAGGTGGCTCGCCACCGGGCACGACTCGCCGCCGACCCGCACCGTGGCCGCGTCCGGGGCCCCGGCCAGGGGGACGAACAGGTCGTCGGTCAGGTCGACCCGCCGGGCCGCCACCTCGTCCTCGCCCAGCCGGTGCCGGGCCACGACGCCCTCCACCAGCCGGAGACCATCGGCGATCCGCCCGTCGGGCAGGTCGACCAGGCGGGTGGCGTCGACCAGCGAGGCGACCGCGTCCACCCCCGCGGCGTCGTCGAGGTCGACTTCCAGCCGGGCCAGCAGCTCGTCGGGCTGGCAGGGACCCTCGGCCAGCGCGGCGAGGAGGGCATCGAAGGTGACGGTGGGGCGGGGCACGGCGGGACGCTACCGGTGGGCCCCCGGAGGCCACCCGGTCCGCCGGCTCTCACCAGGCTCGGAGCCGACACGTGCCGCCCCGGCGTGGGGGGCCAGCGGCGACCACGCCCTACGCTCCTCCGATGGCCGAGAGCCGCCTCCACCTCCTGCGGCGCCGGATGGTCAACGCAGCCCTCCACCGGGGGTACCGGTGGGCCCGCTCGGCCGGCGCCATCGCCCCGGGCACGGCGGCCGCCGGGCGCTTCGGCTCGTTCGGGCCGGGCAGCCTCGTCGCCTTCCCGTGGTCGACCCTCTACGGCGAGGGCCAGATCCACCTGGGCCGGGACACCTTGGTGGGGGCCTGGTCGACGCTGGCCACGGGCTACTCACCGGAGCAGGGCACGGTGCCGCCCCGCGCCCTGGTCATCGGGGACCGCTGCGTGATCGGCCTGCGGGCGGGCATCGTGGCCCACGAGTCGATCGAGATCGGCCACGACGTCTGGTTCGGGCAGGACGTGTTCGTCACCGACTCGAACCACAGCTACGCCGACCTCGACGTCCCCATCGGCCGGCAGCTCGGCAAGCACCAGCCGGTCACCATCGGCGACGGCTCGTGGATCGGCCACGGGGCGGTGATCCTGCCCGGGGCCCGCATCGGCCGCATGGCCATCGTGGCCGCCGGCTCGGTGGTGCGGGGCGAGGTCCCCGACCGCTGCATCGTGGGGGGCGTGCCCGCCCGGCTCCTCCGGGTGATCTCCGAGGACGAGCGCGAGGGTGGCCCGGCCGGCCACCCGGACCTGCTGCGGCCGGCGCCCTGAGCCCGGGCCGCCCGGGCCCGGTCCACCGCGACGGGGACCGGGCCCGGGCGGAGGGTCAGGAGGCGTAGCCCACCGAGGACGACCGGTTGCTCATGCCGGGCAGGTCCCAGACGATGCCCCAGCCGCCGGTGGTCACCAGGTTGTCGCCGCCCATTCCGGCCTCGTCGAAGTGCTTGATGACGCCGCAGGCCCGGTGGCGGGTGGAGCTGATGGCGTTGTTCCACGGGTCACCGGCACTGAAGGAGATGCTCTCGTTGCAGTTCCCGGTGACGGTGAGGGCCGGAGTGACGCCGCCACCGCCGTCGTAGTGGGTGGCCACCGTGGTGGACCGCAGCATGCTCCCGGCCCACTCGCCGGGCTCGACCCACTCGCAGGCCACGTCGGAGGTGACCCCGGCCTCGACCTCCTCGTAGGAGAGGGTCGAGGTGGTGCAGCTCAGGACGAGGGCCGGCTCCTGGGCGACGGCGGCACTGGGGCTCTGGGCCACCACGGCGACCGGCGTGAGGGTGCAGGCCGCGGCGATCCGGGCCAGCACGGGACGGGTGAGGAGGGGGTGGGCCATCGGGGCTCCTTGTGTGTGTCGGTGTGTCGGTGGTGGGAGGAGGTGGGGCGGGGCGCGGCGCGTTGGGGCGCGGCGCTCGCCGATGGGGTTCAGCCGGCTTCGGTCGGCCGGGGGCTGACCTCGGCCAGGCGGTACAGGACCGTCGTCGGGTCCTCGGTGACGGTGCTGGGCCCGTCGACCCGGATGGCGAGGGGTCGAGCGGTGCGGGGGTCGAGCAGGACCTCCACCCGGTCCCCGTCGACGGTGGCCACGAAGGCCACGCCCCTGCGGCCGGCAGCATCGGAGCGCCGGCCGTCGGGGATGAAGCCCAGGTCGTCCATGATGGCGACCAGGGCGACCCGCACCTCGGGGGCCACGGTGGGCACGGCGAGCAGGAAGGCGACGTGCTCGGGTCGAGGGGTGCCCTCGCCCCGCACCTCCAGGGTGTGCCGGAGGGCGGCCAGCAGGGCGTCGGGGTCGGCGGGCAGGGCCGCGACCTCGTCGGGGACGAAGCCGGCGACGGTCAGGGACCCGGGCCTGCCGACGTGGTCGGTCTCCTGGCCGTTCCCGTCCTCCCCGGGCAGGGGCAGGGTCCGGGCCCGGCCCGAGCCGTCGCCGGCGATCCACTGCTCGTGGCGGAAGGCCAGCACCCCGTCCTCTCGCTGGGCCTCGTCGGGGATCTGGTCCATCACCAGGTGGAGGTAGGGGTGCTCCGGGTCGAGGGCGACGGTCGGTTGGAGCCGGGCCACCGCGGCCAGCTGGGCCAGGGTGGGAACGGGCCGGAGCGGCGTGCCGGGAGGGCCGGCGATCACCTGGTCCGAGGAGCCGGCGCCGGGCAGCAGGAGGCTGGCGACGACCAGGGCGCAGGCCAGGACGGCCGCGGCCATGGTTGCGGGCCGCAGCCAGGGCAGGGCCGGGAGGTCGGGCCGGCCGGCGGGGCCCATCGCCACCCGCCGGCGGACCTCGGCCAGGATGCGGTCCTCGACGTCGGGGGCCAGCATCGGGGGCACGTCCCAGCGGTGTCGCCCGGACCTTCGGGTCAGGCCGATCACGAGAGGGGCTCCGACCCGATGTCGGCGGCCAGCCGGCGGCGAGCCCGGTTGAGCCGCGACCGGACGGTGCCGATGGGGACGTCGAGGTGGTCGGCCATGCCCTGGTAGGTGGCGCCGGGCTGGGCGGCCAGGAGCAGCACCTCCCGGTCGATGCGCTCGGCCCGCCCCAGGGCCACGTCGACCAGGGCCATCCGCTCGGCCGCGGCCAGGGCCTCGGACACCTCCTCCTCGACCACGTCGGCCAGGCTGGCCAGGCGACGCTGGGCGGCCAGGGCGACATGCGCCCGGGCTCGGCGTCGCTCCTGGCGGAAGTGGTGGCGCATCACGTTGAGGGCGATGCCGTGGAGCCAGCCCTGCACCGTGCCCCGATCGGGGTCGTAGGTGTCGCGCTGGGCCCACGCCTCGACGAAGGTCTGGGCCGTCAGCTCCTCACCGAGGTCGTAACCGACCCGGGCCCGGAGGTAGCGGTGCACCGAACGGACGTGGGCCCGATACAACTCGGAGGCGTTGCCGGCCCAGGTGGGTGTCGACGCCGTCGGGCACGGCGCGGCCGAGGGATCGGCTCCTTCGCTCTGCACCCACTCACCCCCACGTGCTGTGACCGCCTGATCCCAAGTGGCAGGCATCAGAGCACTTTGCGCATTGCCGACCATGCGCGATCTAGGGGATTCGCCGCTACCTCATGTCGGGCACGAACAGCGGGCCTACCGCCACGACGTGGGTCTCGGCCCGGATCGGCGCGAGCCGACACCCAACTCTCGGCAAGGGTGGCCCGGGCACGGGCCGACCTCGCCAACCCTCCCAAGGTGTTGGAGGCGGCGACAGCGGGGGCCCGCTCCCGGCCCGAGACCCCTCAGCGGGCCGGGGCAGCAGGGACGCCCGGGGACCGGCCGTACCCTGCCGGGATGGACCTGCGCCGTCGCACCCCGGTGGTGACCGCCCTGGTCGGAACGGCGCTGGTGGCGGCGCTGGCCGGCTGCGGGCGTGAGCCGTCGTTCGAGGACCGCACCGCCCGCCTGGCCGTCGACGGCCAGGTCACCACCTTCGAGGTCGACGGTTGCCTCCTCGACGGCCAGACCGCCTACGTGGCCGGCCACGACGCCGACGGCAGCACCGTGCAGGCGGTGATCGGCGTGGAGGTGGACGGCACCACCGGGGTGCCCGCCTCCACCGGCATCAGCGTGGCCGGCACCGGGGACGTGCCGTCGGTGGCGGCCTTCGGGCCCGAGGCCTGGCAGCGCCGGGGGGAGGACGGGGACCCACCCGGCCGCATCGCCACCGCCGGCATCAGGGGATCGCGCCTGCGGGCCAGCGGCGACGCGGCTCTCGTCGGCCCCGACGACCGCCCCCGCCGCACCGGCACCGTGGAGCTGACCTTCGACGCCCGCTGCGACGAGACCGACGAGGAGTAGTCGGCACGGCCGGGCGGCGGCCGCCCTGGCTACGGTCGGTGCCGTGGAGCGGACGGTGCACCTGGTGCGGCACGGGCGCACGGCGTGGAACCGCGTGCACCGGACGATGGGGTGGCGCGACGAGCCCATCGAGGACGACCAGCGGGCGGCGGCCGAGGCCGTGGCGGCGCGGCTGGCCCCCGGGCTGGGCGACGCCGGCCCGCCGGGTCACGGCGCAGGCCGGGCCCGCGTGCTCTCCAGCCCGGTGCGGCGGGCGGTGCAGACGGCGGGACCGACGGCGGCGGCGCTGGAGGTCGACGTCGAGTTGGACGAGCGCCTGGGCGAGCTGCGGGTGGGGTCGTGGGAGGGGCTGCTGGAGAGCGAGGTGGCCGAGCAGCACCCCGAGGCCTGGGCCACCTGGCGGAGCAGCCCTCACACCCTGGAGCTCGAGGGGCGGGAGACGCTGGACGCCCTTTACGGGCGGGTCGGCGACCTCCTCGACGAGCTGTCCGCCGACGCCGCCTCAGCCCACCGCCCGGTCGTCGCGTTCACCCACGACGCCGTGGTCCGGGCCGCGGTGGCCTGGGCCGTCGGGGCCGGCCCCACCTCCTACCGCAGCATCGAGGTGGCCAACTGCTCGCTCACCACGCTGGCCGTCGGCGAAGGCCGGCGTCGCCTCGTCCGGGCCAACGACACCTGCCACCTCGGGCCCGGGGTCGGCTGAGCGCTCGACCACGATCCCGGTGGCCCGCACCCGCCGCACGGTCCGCCCGATGGCGGCCAGGTCGGCCTCGTGGGGGATGCCGGAGCCGGTGAAGGTGGACGTGGGGGCCCGGTGCACCCCCCGGAAGCGGGTGCCGCAGGCCCGGGCGATGGCGGCGTCCCGGGTCGAGTCACCGACGAAGAGGCACCGGTCCGGCCGCACCCCCAGGCGGCGCACCGTGGCCGCCAGCTGCACCACCTTGGGGTGGTCGGGCCGGAAGCCGTCGACGTGGGCCAGGCGGGGCGTCAGGCCCCGCTGGTCGAGCCAGTGGCGGACGGCCACGGCGGTGGAGCTGCTGCACACCGCCACCGGCACGCCGACCCGGTCCAGCTCGGCCAGGAGCGCTTCGAGGTCGGCGAAGGTGGCGATCCGGTCCATGAGCTCGACCTTGGCCCGCTCGAAGGCCTGGACGACGAGACCGGCCCGCCCGTCGCCCGGGGCGATCTCCTCCATCTGGGTGCGGAAGTCGAGGCCGCTGCTGGCCAGGTACCGGCGGCGGGCCACGGCCGGGTCGAGCCCCATCTCCCGCCCCAGCAGCTCGACGGCCAGGTCGGCCAGATGCTCCATGGAGTCGGCGACGGTGCCGTCGAAGTCGAGGACGACGGCGTCGACGTCGGCCCACGGCGCCGCCTCGACCAGCCACGAGCGCCGCAGCCGCTCGACGACGATCCCCCACGTCATCACGGCCAGCACGCCCATGGCCACGGCCAGGGCCGGCGGCCACCAGCTCGCAACGGCGGCGGCCACGGTGACGGCCAGCAGACGCACGTCGCGACCCTTCCCGGCGCCGAGTAGGGCCCCGGTGAAGTCGTGGCCCAGGTCGAGGGCGGCCTTGGCCGAGGTGTAGCTCACCATCAGGTGGCCGACCAGGGCGGCACCCACCACGACCAGGACGAGGACCTGGGTGCCCCGGCCCGGGTCGAGGGCACCCTGCAGGAACACCGCCGCGCCCAAGAAGATGGCCCCGTCGGCCACCCGGTCCAGGACCGGGTCCAGGAACCCGCCGTAGCGCGACCCGGATCGGCGCAGCCGGGCCACCTCGCCGTCGCTGCCGTCGAGCACGCTGGCCGCCTGCACCAGCAGGGCGCCCAGGAGGGGCCAGCCACCGCCGAGGGCCACGGCGGCGGCCAGGGCAACGGCCACCGAGAGCAGCGTCACCTGGTTGGCGGTGATGCCGGGCGCCAGCCACAGCAGCGCCGGGGTCACCACCCGCTGGGACAGGGCGCGGTTGAGCCGGGCGGCCACCAGCCCGTCCCGGGCCTTGCCCCCGCCCCGGTGGAGACGCCGGCCGGCCCGCCGGTGGTCGGCTCGGGTGTCCACGTCGTCCCACCGCAGGCCCGACACGGGGCAGGTCCGGAGGAGGCCCTGGTCGGCCAAGCGCTGCATGGCGCCCGAGAGCGAGGTGTCCCCGTCGGTGGCGGCGGCGGCGATGGCGCCGAACACGGCCGGGGTGCAGAGGAAGGCGCCGGTGTCGAACCCGTCGTAGGGCGCGAGGTGCTTGGCGATGCGCACGACCCGGCCCTCGGCGGTGGCGACCCGGGTGACGTCGTCGAGGTCGACATCGGGGCGCCGGGCGACGTCGTGGTCGACGGCCAGCACCGCGCCCTCCGGGGGTACCTCGGCCGCGGCCAGCGCATCGAGCAAGCCGTCGTCGAGCACGTGGTCGGCCATGGCCAGCAGGAAGTCCTCGCCGCCCAGCGCCGCCTCGGCGGCCAGGACCGACAGGCCGTTGCCCTCGGTGAAGCGGGGGTTGCGCACGCAGCGGACCGGGATCTCACGCCGGGCGCTCACCTCGGCGCAGAACCGCTCGACCTCCTCGGCCCGGTGGCCGGTGACCACGACGACCTCGGTGGCCCCGGCCCGGTGCAGGCCGGTGACGGCCCTCTCCAGGAGGGGCACCCCGGCCACGGCCACCAGCGGCTTCGACCGCCCCCGGCGGGCCCCGAGCCGCGAGCCCGTACCGCTAGCCAGCACCAACGCCTTCATTCGGTGAGAACTCCCTTCGGGACGAGGCGGGTCAACCCGAAGGGAGGCAAGAGCCGCCTGCGAGGGCCAAAAGCGATCGGAGCCTAGCTCCGTTGTCACGTTCCGTTCACCGGACGTCCACCCGGGACGGCTCCGCCCGCCGGGCCCGACGACCGGCCGACCGACCTCGCACGCGGCCCCGGGCCGACGTGGCACGATCTCGCCGTGACCAGCCGACCGGCGGCCGCGCCGCACCTGGAGGACCTGGCGTGGCTGCGCCGCGTGCGCGACCGGATCGACCGCGACCACGCCCAGCCGCTGGACGTCGAGGCGCTGGCCCGCGGCGCGCACATGTCGGCCGGGCACCTCAGCCGCCAGTTCCGGCTGGCCTACGGCGAGTCGCCGTACAGCTACCTGATGACGCGGCGCATCGAGCGGGCCATGGCGTTGCTCCGTCGGGGTGACCTCAGCGTCACCGACGTCTGCTTCACGGTCGGCTTCTCGTCGCTGGGGACCTTCAGCACCCGCTTCACCGAGTTGGTCGGCATGCCCCCGAGCACGTACCGGCGCCAGGCCATCCGGGCCACCGCGGGGATGCCTCCGTGCGTGGCCAAGCAGGTCACCAGACCGATCAGGAATCGAGAAGCACGGTCATCGAGCCGCTCGTAGGTTGCCGGCCATGGACATCACCATCCACACCACCTTCCTCCCGCACAGCGACCCCGAGGCCTCCCTGGCCTTCTACCGGGACGTCCTCGGCTTCGAGGTCCGCAACGACGTGGGCTACGAGGACATGCGCTGGATCACCGTCGGACCCCCCGGCCAGCCCGGCACGTCCATCGTCCTGACGCCGCCCGCCGCCGACCCCGGCGTCACCGACGACGAGCGCCGGACCGTGACCGAGATGATGGCCAAGGGCACCTACGCCAGCATCATGTTCGCCACCCCCGACCTCGACGGCACCTTCGAGCGCATCCAGGCCCACGAGGTCGAGATCGTCCAGGAACCGACCGACCAGGACTGGGGGGCCCGGGACTGCGCCCTCCGCGACCCCGCCGGCAACATGGTCCGCATCCAGCAGCTCGGCTGAGCCGCCGGCGGCCCCCCACGGACGGAGAGACGAAGGACCATGGCCAAGAGGACCACCAACACGGCGGCCACGCCGCACGCGGCCGACAGCCACGACCTGATCCGCGTGCAGGGCGCACGGGTCAACAACCTCAAGGACGTGAGCGTCGAGCTGCCGAAGCGACGGCTGACCGTGTTCACCGGGGTCTCCGGCTCGGGCAAGAGCTCGCTGGTGTTCGGCACCATCGCAGCCGAGTCGCAACGGCTCATCAACGAGACCTACAGCGCCTTCGTGCAGGGCTTCATGCCCACCCTGGCCCGGCCCGAGGTCGACCTGCTCGACGGCCTGACCACGGCGATCATCGTCGACCAGGAGCGGCTGGGGGCCAACCCCCGCTCCACCGTCGGCACCGTCACCGACGCCAACGCCATGCTGCGGATCCTGTTCAGCCGGCTGGGGCAGCCGCAGATCGGTCCGCCCAACGCCTACTCCTTCAACGTCCCGTCGGTGACGGCCAGCGGCTCGATCACCGTCGAGCGGGGCGGCAAGACCAAGCGGGAGAAGGCCACCTTCAACCGGCTGGGTGGCATGTGCCCCACCTGCGAGGGGCGGGGAGCGATCAGCGACTTCGACCTCACCGCGCTGTACGACGACACCAAGTCGCTCGACGAGGGTGCCATCACCATCCCCGGCTACAGCATGGACGGTTGGTACGGCCGCATCTTCCGGGGCTGCGGCTACTTCGACCCCGACAAGCCGATCAAGAGGTTCACCAAGAAGGAGCTCCACGACCTGCTCCATCGGGAGCCGACCAAGATCAAGGTCGAGGGCATCAACCTGACCTATGTCGGACTGATCCCGCAGATCCAGAAGTCGTTCCTGTCCAAGGACCGGGAGGCGATGCAGCCCCACGTCCGGGCGTTCGTGGACCGGGCCATCACCTTCACCACCTGCCCCGACTGCGACGGCACCCGGCTGGCCGAGCCGGCTCGCACCTCGAAGATCCAGGGGGCCAACATCGCCGAGGTCTGCGCCCTGCAGATCAACGACCTGGCCCAGTGGGTGCGGGGGCTGGACGAGCCGTCGGTGAAGCCGCTGCTGGAGGCGCTGGGCGAAACGCTCGACTCGTTCGTGGAGATCGGGCTGGGCTACCTCAGCCTCGACCGGCCCTCGGGCACGCTGTCGGGCGGCGAGGCCCAGCGAACCAAGATGATCCGCCACCTCGGCTCCTCGCTCACCGACGTCACCTACGTCTTCGACGAGCCCACCATCGGGCTGCACCCCCACGACATCGAGCGGATGAACGAGCTGCTGCTCCGGCTGCGGGACAAGGGCAACACGGTGCTGGTGGTCGAGCACAAGCCGGAGGCCATCACCATCGCCGACCACGTGGTCGACCTGGGCCCCCGGGCCGGCACCGAGGGCGGCGAGGTGGTGTTCGAGGGCACCGTGGAGGGGTTGCGGGGCAGCGACACCCTGACCGGGCGGCACCTGGACGACCGGGCCGCCCTCAAGGAGGGGGTGCGGACGGCGTCGGAGGTGCTGGAGGTCCGCGGCGCGGACACCCACAACCTCCAGGGTGTCGACGTCGACATCCCGCTCGGGGTCCTGTGCGTCATCACCGGGGTGGCCGGCTCGGGCAAGAGCTCGCTGATCCACGGATCGGTGGCCGGCCGGGACGGGGTGGTGGTGGTCGACCAGGCCGGCATCAAGGGGTCGCGGCGGAGCAACCCGGCCACCTACACCGGGCTGCTGGAGCCGATCCGCAAGGCCTTCGCCAAGGCCAACGGGGTCAAGCCGGCCCTGTTCAGCGCCAACTCCGAGGGGGCCTGCCCCACCTGCAACGGGGCCGGCGTCATCTACACCGAGCTGGGGATCATGGCCACCGTGGCCACCACCTGCGAGGACTGCGAGGGCAAGCGCTTCCAGGCCGCGGTGCTGGAGCACACCTTCGGTGGTCGCGACATCAGCGAGGTGCTGGCCATGTCGGTGGCCGAGGCCGAGGGTTTCTTCGGCGACGGCGAGGCCGCCACCCCGGCGGCCCACAAGGTCCTCGACCGGCTGGCCGACGTGGGGCTCGGCTACCTGCGTCTGGGCCAGCCGCTGACCACGCTGTCCGGTGGCGAGCGCCAGCGGCTCAAGCTGGCCACCCACATGGGCGAGAAGGGCGGTACCTACGTCCTGGACGAGCCGACCACCGGCCTCCACCTGGCCGACGTCGAGCAGTTGCTGGGCCTGCTCGACCGGCTGGTCGACGCGGGCAAGTCGGTCATCGTCATCGAGCACCACCAGGCCGTCATGGCCCACGCCGACTGGATCATCGACCTCGGCCCCGGCGCCGGCCACGACGGCGGCCGCATCGTCTTCGAGGGCACCCCCGCCGACCTGGTCGCCGCCCGCTCCACCCTCACGGGCGAGCACCTGGCGGCCTACGTCGGCGCCTGAGGCATCCTGCCGGCGCCCGGCGACGGGGGGCCTCCCGGTCAGGGGCCGGCGGGCTGGAACAGCTCGACGACGTTGCCGGACGGGTCCTCGAGCAGGATCTGGGAGCCTCCGGGACCGGTGACCGTGTCGTTGCGGAAGGTGAGCCCGGCCTGGCGGAGACGGGCGACCTCGGCTGCGAGGTCGTCGACGACGAAGTGGATGCGGTTCCAGCCGCCGGGGCTCGGCTGGGCCCCGTCCGGCATGGGCCGTCCCGCGGAGCTGGCCGGGCCACTGAGCAGCAGCCGCAGGTTCCCGCGGGTGACGTCCGCGAAGGCGGGGGCGGCGCTGGTGCGCACCTCGAAGCCGAGGTGCTCGGTGTAGAAGTCGATCGACGCCTGGACGTCGTCGACCATGTAGCGGACGTTCACGGTCTGGTCGGGCTCCGTCATGGTTCCTCCTGGTGGGTGGATGGAGAGCGTTCGGTTCGGCTGGCCAGGTCGGCCAGCAGGAACCCGATGCGGGTCTCCAGCTCGGCGGCCACCTGCCGGAAGGCCGGGTAGGTCGCCTCGTCGTCGGCGCCGGCGTCCCCGGCGGTGGGGTCGGGGAGGCTCCAGTGGCTGGCCTCGGGCGGGCCGGGGAGCTCGGGGCAGACCTCGCGCACCCGGTCGCACAGGCTGATCACCCGATCGAACCGCTGCCCGGCGACCACGTCCAGGTGCGTCGAGCCCCGGCCGGCCAGGTCGATCCCGTACTCGTCCCACATGACCCGCACCGCGTTGGGGTGCAGGGGCTTGGGGTGGCTGCCGGCGCTGGCGGCCTCGACCAGCCCCCCGGACCGAGACCGGGCCAGGGCCTCGGCCATCGGGGAGCGGGCGCTGTTGCCGGTGCACAGGAACAGCACCCGCGCCCTCGTCGCCTCCGGCTCCGCAGGGTCGGGGGCCGGCGGGGCGAGGCGAAGGCCGGGGTGCAGAGCTGCGCCGGTGGCGGCCAGCAGCGAGCGGACCCGGGGGAGGTCGACGGTGTAGTAGGCGTCGCGACGGTCGGCCGAGCTCCGCCGGGCCGTGACCAGGCGGGTCTCCCGCAACTTGCCGAGGTGGTACGAGACCAGGTTCTGGGGCTCACCGAGCAGGCCGGTGAGCTCGTGCACCCGCCGGTCGCTGCGACCGAGCTCGCTCAGCAGCCGCCAGCGCACCGGATGCCCCGCCAGCTGCAAGAACGCCGGCGCCACGACCTCCCCCTCGTCCTGCGCTCCACGCACAGGCCCCAAAGTACATCAATCTGATTTGATGTACCAGGCCACTCGGTTCGCCAACGTCGGACTCTGCGATGAGTTCGCCACTCACGGCCCGTCCAAGCTCGTGTCGCGGTAGGAACGCAGACGTGACACCCGAGCAAGAAGGACATCACCATGCCAGAGCTTCTCGTCGACTTCATCACGTCCCTCGACGGCTACGCGTCGGGGGAGGGCTGGCCCGGCTTCTGGGGTCTCGAGGGCCCTGAGTACCTCGCCTGGCTGGGCGAGCAGCCCGAGGTCACGTACGTGATGGGAGCGAACACCTACCGGCTGATGTCGGGCTTCGCCGCCGGAGAGACCCCCGCGGGCCAGGACGAGTTCACCGCCGACGAGGAGGCGTCCGTCGACGGACTCACGCGAGCGTCGAAGGTGGTGTTCTCCTCGTCGCTCGACGAGCCGCTCACGTGGGCCAACTCCACGCTCGTCCGCGATGACGCGGTCGAGGCGGTCCGGGCGATGAAGGAGAGCGCGTCGGGGCTCATCAGCACCATCGGCAGCCTCAGCCTGTGCCGGTCCCTGCTGCGAGCTGGGCTCGTCGACCGCTTCCGGGTCGTGGTGTTCCCGGTGATCACCGGTGCGACGGGAGCAGAACGCATCTACGACGGCTACCCGGATGTCGCCCTCGAGATGGTCGATCACCGCACCTTCGACGGCCGCATCCAGCTGGTCGAGTACCGGCCCCGCGTGCTCGAGCACCCACCGCTCGACCCCACCGCGTGAGTCGCCAGGACCTGCCCATGTCGAGCTCCATGGCCCGCCGTCTCTTTCATCTGGTCGAGCCCGTAGCGGTCGTCACCTACATGGCCGACGAGCCGACCGAAGCAGTGATGGCGCTCGGCGCCGGCAACGTGTGGGACGCCTACTTCGCGGGACGGGCTGCCCCGTTGGGCCGGGACATACCGCCCGAGGTGGTCCACGCGCTCTTCTACAACTTCGCCGACGGTGAGGTCGCCCGTCACCTCCCGCGCGTCTGGGACAGGGTCGATCCCGACGCCGCCAACGCGGCGCGCCAACGGGGCTCGGTTGCCGCACTGCGCCGAGTCCTGGGCGACCTCGCCGAGAGTCCCGACGTAGCCCGTGCCGGCGACCTCGTGATCAAGGCGGGGACCAGCGCCCCGACGGAGGGACGGGCCCTCTACGCCGCGGTCCGGACGCTGCCAGTGCCCACCGAGCCGCTGGCGCGGCTCTGGCACGGGGCCAACCTGCTCCGCGAGCACCGCGGCGACGGCCACGTCGCCGCGCTCGTGACGGTGGGCATCGGCGGCACGGAGGCGCACGTGCTGCACGCGCTCTCCGAAGGCATGCCAGCAGACCAGTTCGGGCGGGTCTGTCACCTGCCCCGAGCCCAGCTCGCCGGGGTCGTGGACGCGATGCGCACCCGCGGCCTCATCGGCGCCGACGGCTGGCTCACCGCCGCCGGCCGGCAGACCAAGGAACGGGTCGAAACGCTCACCGACGAGCTCGCCGCTCCGGCCTATGACATCCTCGAGCCGGACGAGCTCCACCAGCTCATCGAGGACCTCGAGCCCCTGGCCGCAGTCCTCGTCGCTGCCGGAGCGTCTCGGCGAGGGCGTCGAGCGCCATGACCCAGCCGGTGGCTCCGGGCGAGTCGGCGGGGATCCCGCGGTGGATGAGCACGACGCGCGTCGTCCCGCCGAGGTCCTCCAGCTCCACCTGGACCTCGGTCTCGGCGGGGTGGCTGGACGGCACCGGAACCGCTCGACCGCCCTCGTCGACGACCGACTCGGAGTAGACGAGGAGGCGGTGCTCCTCGACCTGGAGGTACTGGCCGGCGAACCACATCCGGCGCGGTCCGTCGGGCGTGTCGACCTCCATGCAGACCCGCCGGGCGCCGCCCACCCGGACGTCCATCTCCGCCACCGGGATCGATGCGCCGAACGGGCCGTACCAGCGCTGGTAGTGCTCGGGCACGGTCCACATGCGCCACACCACGTCGACGGGGGCGTCGAAGGTGCGCTCGATCCGGACCTGGTCCAGGCTGTCGTCGTTCATCGGTCATCCGTTCCCGAGCTCGCTCTGAGCTCGTCCAGGTAGGCGTCCATCTGGTCGAAGCGGGACTCCCACAGCGGGCGATACCGTTCGGTCCACGTCGCGACCGCCTGCAGCGGAGCCGGGTCGAGCGCGCACGGGCGGTACTGCGCCGTCCGCCCCCGTACGACCAGGCCGGCCCGCTCGAGCACCTTCAGGTGCTTCGAGACGGCCGGGAGCGTGAGGGTGAAGGGCTCGGCCAGCTCGTTCACCGTCGCTGCACCCTCGGCCAGCCGGGCCAGCAGCGCCCGCCGGGTCTCGTTCGCCAGCGCCGCGAACGTCTCGCTCAGCCGCTCCTCTTCCACCACTGCGGCCGTCGACATGTTTCCACCTCGGTTGATTAACTGATGCGGAAACTATAGGTGGCCCGGATCGACGTCAACCCTCGGCACGGGCGAAGGCGAGCGACTCGTCGAGGAGAGCGGACCAACGGGCTGGACGACGAGGCCGCACCTCCGGAACGACGAAACCCCTGGCCAGGGCACGTTTCCGTGCTCTCGCCAGGGATTTCGATCGTGGCACCCCCAACGGGATTCGAACCCGTGCCGCCACCTTGAGAGGGTTGGGCGATCGGCCCTCCGGCGGCGCTTCCACAGCGTCCCAACCCCATCCGAGTCATCGCCATCCTCCCCAGGTCAGAGGCCTGCGGAGTGGCTGAACAGAACCGGCGATCGTTGACTTTCCGACGGGCCGATGGGCACAATTCGGGCACATTCCTGCTCGAAGCCCGCAGGGCGTCCGTCGGACGCAAGAGAGCTTCCTCATCCCGCCAGGGCCTAGTGGTCCCGGAGAGGAAGCCTCATGCCGCGTCGGCGCTACAGCAAGCCCATCGCCTCCTTCGAGTATGGGACGCGCATCTACGCGCCGTCGGAGGGCGAGCCCCGCTACCGGGTCATCGCCAAGGACCCGACCGGCAAGCGGATCTTCCACCGCTTCTCGACCGAGGACGAGGCTCGCCGTCGAGCCCGAGAGATCGAGGCGACCCTGGCCAGTGCGCGGGTCATGCCGGGCCGGCTCCAGGCCCCGGCCACGGTCGACCAGCTCACCGACCGCTACCTCGCCAGCCTCGGGTCACGATCGACGCGGTACCAGGAACGACAGGAGTACCTCCTGCGCATGTGGGTCCGCCCAGTCCTGGGCGGGCTCCGCCTCAACGCCTGGACCCCCTCGGACTCAGAACAGGTTCTCGATCGGGCACGCGGCAGCCTCGGGCCCGCCACGGTGCAGAACGTCGGATCGGCCATGCGCTCGCTGGTCACCTTCGCCTTCAAGAATCGCTGGCTGACCCGTGAAGCCGACCCCATGTGGCTCGTGAGCTACAGCCCCAAGGCGGAGCATCAAGGCGAAGCTGTCGGGTTCATCCCCCGGGCGGCCCTACCCGTCGAGGACGACTGCCAGCGGCTGTTCGCCGCGCTCGTCGATGCGGGGCATCCGCAGTGGGCTCTCGCCATGGACCTGAAGCACCGCAGCGGCGTCCGCTGGGGTGAGCTGATCGCCCTCCGACCGCTCGACCTCACCTTCGGCTCCCAGCGGGTGGTCCGCATCCGCCAAGCGGTCGAGCAATTCCGCCACACCCTCACGGTCAAGGAGACCAAGAACCGCCAGAAGCGGGAGTCGGTCTTCCCGGCCAGCCTGGAGGCGTCGCTCAAGGCGTGGTACGCGGAGGTCGAGCGCACCCGGGGACCGGACGGCCTGCTGTTCCCCGGCTCGGACGGCTCCTTCGCCAACCGCCGCACCTTCCAGCGCACGTGGGCCCGAGCGGCGCTGGCTGCCGGGCTGCCGGGCTGCCCATGAACTCCAAAACCTCGGCCGTGTGGCACCCCCACGACCTCCGGCACTTCGCCGCCTGCTGGATGCTCTTCGACGTCGGCCTCGACCCGGCGGCCGTCAGCGCCATGCTCGGCCACGCCAACGCCGCCTTCACCCTCAGCCGCTACGTCGGCGTCCGAGGCGATCTCGCCACCACCGCCACCGCCGCGACCGATACCTGGTGATCTAAAAGATCCCGACTCTGAAGTCTGGCGGATCGGGCGTGATGAACTCGGGCACGAAGTCCCCCAGTTGTCGTAGTACACCAAACGGCGGGGACGCATCCGCGAGCATCGGGATGACGGGAGTTGCGAGGATGCGGCGATCCTTCGATGGGCAGCGTGGGCTATCTTGCTGATCCACTGGCGACGGGAGCGCAGGGCGCGGCGTGGCGCTTGGTCGGAGGGACGGATCAGCCAGACACTCGTTCGATGATCATTGGAGCCACATCGATTCCTGGGCAGAGGGGAGAGCAAATGAGGGACCTGGTTTGTGGGGCAATGGAGCACGTCTGTGCAGGGCGGTGGCGTGATCACATCCCCGGCCATTCAGCAGCCGTCTACGAAGCAGGCACCGGCATGTACGTCTCCTATGGAGGCCCATTGGTGCTCTTCGCGTGCGGCGTGGCCACCAACCTCACGGTGAACCGCGACACCGTGCGTGCGGTATCCGAACTAGAGAACAAGGTGGGCATCGGGGCGCTCCACTTCGGCGAGCAAATGAATGACGGCGTCTGCTTGCTGTTGACGGTCCGCCTGCACCCTCGCTGGCTGCAGTCCGCCGACTTCTCCGCGAAGCAGATCCTCATCGACGTGCTCAGCAACCTTCCGACCATGGCAAGGGACTGCGGAACGACCTTGCTCGACAGCGGAGTGGGCGGGAACCTCTGGATCGATGACGACGACGACGCCTGGCCGCTCATCGTCGCCGGGCATCTGTGATGCGCGGGGCCAGGCGAGCAAGGGTCACCGACCGCGATGGGTTGCTTGGGTGATCGCCATCGCAACCCATCGGATGGGCGCTGAGGCAGATCGGATCGTAGGTCGCCTCGCGCAGCACGGTCGGCCGACCGTTCGCCTCAACACCGGCGACCTCGAGGGTGAGGCGGCGATCAGGATCACCGCCGAAGGACAGACGGCTCACGCTCACTGCGACGGTCGCACCGTCGCGGCGGCCTCCATCACGAGCGCTTGGCTCCACCAGCTGCCGCCGCTCTCGCCCACGCGCGGGGCCGGAGACGTCAACGAGCTCGCGGCCGAGAGCAGCCGCCTTCGGATGTGGGAGGCCTACTTCTCGTTCGTGCCGCCCGAACGGTGGCTCTCGCCGCCGACCCGTCTCGTCACCGCAGGCAATAAGGTTCTGCAGCTCGTCGCGGCGTCCAGGGCTGGCATCACCGTGCCCGAGACCCTCGTAGGCAACGAGCATCGGGGGTGGCAGCCGCGGCCGCCGTTGCTGGCGAAGTACCTCGGCGACTCGGCGCCCCTGTGGGCCGCCGGGCGGTCCGGACATGCTGCGGTGACCATCGCCGTCGACCTCGATGACATAGACGACCGTTCCCTCCGCAGCGCCCCGGCGATCTTCCAATCCCTGGTGCCGTCGGCCGAGGAGCTGCGGGTGGTGGCAGTCCGTACTCGAAGCGAGCCAACGGCCCGCACGTTCGCAGCCAGCGCGACCAAGCCGGAGGGTATCGTTGACCTCCGCCTTTCGAACGACGGCCTCCCCGACTATCGGCGTGCCGAGGTCGGCCCCGACGTGACCGAGCGCCTGACCACGATGATGGACCTGATGGGCGTCGGGTTCTGCTCGGCCGACTTCGTCGTCACCCCTGCGGGCGACCACGTCTTCCTCGACCTGAACTCCACCGGCGCCTGGTGGTGGATCGATGACCTCCACGAAGGTGAGGTCACGGAGGCCATCTCCGCCGCGCTGATTGCCCTCGAGGACGGAACGGCAACGGGCGTCATGAGCGGCACGCGGTGACGACCCTGTCCTTGCACGACCCCGTCGAGCAGTGGTGGAAGCGGGCATGCACCTCACCGAACCCGCTACTGATGGACGACGGCACGTGGTTCGTCCACGAGCCCAGCCAGGTTCGAGACGTGTTGCGGCGGTGGACCGAGTTCAGCAACGACGTACCGAGCGAACGAGACCGGACGCTGGACTTCCTGTTGACCGCAGATCCGCCGACCCACGCCGTCGAGCGGGTTGCGTTCCTCCAGCACTTCGGACCCCACCTGCACCACCCGGACCCGACGCTGCGCGCGGCCTTCACCCACTGCTTGGACGACGCGCTGGCCTCGGGGGAGCCCGTCGACCTCCTCACGCAGGTCTGTGAACCCTTCGGCGCCTGGCTCGGCTCCGAGACGCTCGGCGGGCTGGACCTCGGTGTCGGTGGAGGACGGGATCCAGAAGCCGGCTCCAGGGCCCATCTCACGTCCGAGATCTTCAACGGTTCCGGGGGTCCCGCGGCTGCGCTGTGGCGCCACCTCGTGGAGGCCGGCGATGCCCCCGAGACGGCAGAGGGAAAGGTGGTCGGCTTGCTGACCGCCTTGGTGGTGGCGTTCACGAGCACGCTTCCCGCGCTGGTCGCGCTGGTCGCGTGGGCCGAACTCTCGGCGAGGTCGGACACCCTCGGACCCGGCGGCTTCGAGGCGGGAGCGGCCGGTGCGGGGGGTCCGCTCCTCGGCCTCTATCGAACCGTAGTTCGCGCCGCAAACGTTGGATCCCGTCGGCTCGACCCCGGGGATCGCGTGCTCGTGTCATTCGCCTTTGCGGCACGATCAGAGGGAACGGCGAACCCACCGCATCCACTCGTCTTCGGGCATGGGAACCATCGGTGCCCGGCATCGGCGCTGTCCGCCCGAGCGACCACGGTCGCGACCTCCGTCCTGGCCAACCGGTCCGGGGTCCGCCTCGTTCCAGGTTGGATACCCGAGTTTCGACAGGGCTCGCACTTCACGCCACTCATCGACCTGATGATCGCCGAGGAACACCATGATCTCGCTGGGTGACGCCGAGTGGTCGCTGGCCGGCAGCGGATGGATACCGAAGGGCGCGGCAGATCCCCATGAGGAGTCGTCCATCGACCAGGCGGAGCCGGTGTGCCGCTCGGCCGGTGGCGTGCTGGGTGCCGCGCGCCACGGCGCTCGCCGGTACGTCACCGAGGGACCCTCACCGTCGTTCGTGGATGTACCGGATCTCGGCCGCTGCTCAGTCCTGTCCATGTGGGTGCTCTGCTACCAGCCGGGAGACTTCGCCGCGTTGCACACCGACCGACCGGACTCAACGTTTACCGCATTGCAGGTCCTCGGCGGCCGGCCGGACCCGCTACTCATCTGTCCCGACCTCGCCGCGCTGACGGATCAGGACCTCTGCGCCACCGCCCGACGAGACCCGTTCCCCGTTGGGCGGTCTCTCGCCCTACCGACCGACGGCTGCCTAATCATGTCGGGGGCCAACGTTCCCCACTACCGTCCGCCGGCTACGAGCAGGTTCGAGGTCTTGTCGGTGAGCCTCGGCCCGCTAGGTGCCTAGCCATCGAGCGACACATAGCCGTACTTGACCAGCACGGCCACGGCGGCTTCGAGCTCTACCTTCCCGAGCTCCGTCTCCTCACGGAGTGAGGCGACCGTCGCACCACCGCGCTGCGCCATCACCGTTGCCGCCGCCTCGATCGCTGCCCCGATGCCGAGGCGCTCCACGAGCGCCGCTCCCAGTAGCTGGTCCCACCTCGCCCGACCCTGTCCCACCCACCGCAGCCGGGCGACTGACACCACACGTGAGGTGAACGGCCCGAACAACAGATCGAATCCCCCGTCGGAGATCGCTGCGCGCCACGCGCCCTCCCGGCTTCGACGAAGGCTGTCGAGCCAGAGGTGGTGGTAGCGCGCACCAACGGTGCCCGGCGCGAACCGCTCGGCGCGAACCGCCGCCTCGTTGCCAAGCCGGTGGCGAAGGGCGGGATCAGCAAGCCGAATGATGGCGTCGCAGAGCGCATCGCGATCAACGCTCACGAACTGAGCGGCGACTTCGTGTGCCTCTTGCCAGGGCAGCAGGTCGAGGGCCAGGTCAGGGACCTGCGAACGCATGGTCGTGGTCGGCACGGTCAACCCGGTGACCTCGTGGATCACGATCTCCGACACCCCGCTGAAGTCGCTGACCACGCAAGGTAGGCTGGAGGACTGCGCCTCGGCCGCGGCGAGACCGAAGATCTCCTGGTGGCTGTCATAGAGAGAGGCGAAGATGTCCGCTCCGGCCAGCAGGCGCCTGATCTCGGCGTCGGAACGATCTCCTCGGATCTGGACCAGCTCGCCGATCCCCAGGAGTTCCGCTTGGCGGCGAAGCTCCGAACCGTACGCACCATCGTCGGCCCCTGCGAGCACGAGGCGGATCCTCGGAAGCACGTCCGCGAGGCGGGCGATCGCATCGAGGAGCGGCTCGAGGACCGCCTTGTCGTATGGCGAGAGTCGACCGACACTGAGCACGCAGAGTTCGTCGGCTTCGAGGCCCAGCAGTGCGCGGGCTTCGGCTCGCTGCCCGTCGGAGGTGCGCTTGACGTAGGTCGGCAGCGGAATGGTGACGACGGATCCGGGCCACGCCGGATCGGTCATCCCGATCATCGACTCGATCACCCGGGCACCTTGCCCGGAAGATGCGACGAGCGCGTCGCCGGGTGACGCCGCCTCGGCGCAGGTGATCTGCGACGCTTCCCGAAGATACCGATAGCCGAGGCTGTGGTGGTTCGCCGTGATCGGCGCCTGACAGCGCACGATTCGGCGCAATCCATACGGTGCCGGATCGAAGACCTGACCGAAGTGGTGGATGACCAGGTGAGGGTCGTCGGCAAGACCGAGGTCCAGGATTGCGCCCGTCGGAGCAACCCGCAACCCCTCTATCGGACCGAGGAGATCCTCGACCTGGTGAACGTTGCGAGCGGGACAGAGTACCGTCGCTGACACCAATGGCTGCGCCAGGACGGTGCGAAGGAGGTCCCACTGCGCCCGGTTACCCCCGAAAGCCGCAGCACCGGCCACTCCACCTCTACCTGGCGGTACCACGTCGGGGTCTAGGTAAGTCAGGACGTGGATGCGCCCCACTGCCGAGAAGTCGCGCCGTGCCTGGTGGTGGCCAGAGTTGCCACCACCAGGCACGAAATCAGTTCTCCTGGTGGTGCTTCTGCGGGGACCGTTGCGCCTCGCTGGCCTCCGACCACTGCTGACGATCCGTGTCGTAGGAGCCCGACACCTCCTTCATCGGCAGCGCCACAATCATCTCGTCGAAAATCATTGCATTCCTCCGCGTTCCACCCGGGCGGGCCCCGAGTGGCCGACACCCTAGAGCGCAGTTTCGGACCATGCAGCGAGGAACCCGGCCTCGACCCCTACCTCGGCGCTGTCGCCGCCCACCCTCACCGCCGGCCTCCTCATCCACTGAATCGGCCGCCAACGCGGCGTGCGACCCGACGCCACCATCGGGATCGTTTCCACCATCATGTTCGCCGCTGGCCTCGCCCTCGTGTCCGCCAACTGGAGTTGCCCCGTTCTGGTGGACACGGGGTTTTGGTAGATCAGGCTGCTGGGCTGGCAGCGTAGGCCTCGGCGGGGGTGCGGTCGCCGAGGCGGCGTTGGTGTCGTTGGCGGTTGTAGAAGACCTCGATGTAGTCGAACAGGATCGTGCGCAGCTCGGAGCGGGTGAGGTTCTCCCAGGGTCCCCAGATGTGGCGGATCTCGCGCTTGAGGGTGGCCCAGAAGGTCTCCATGGCGGCGTTGTCGTAGGCGTCGCCGACGCTGCCGTAGGACCCGGTCAGGCCCCAGTCGGCGAGCCGGTTGGTGAACTCGACGCTGGTGTATTGCGATCCGTGGTCGGCGTGGTGCAAGAGCGTGCCGCTGGGGTTGCGTCGTCCGAGGGCCATCACCAGCGCGGCGATGACCAGATCGGTGGTCTGGCGTTCGCCCATGGACCAGCCGGCCAGGCCGCGGTCGTGGAGGTCACGGATCCCGGCCAGGAACAGGTTGCCGTCGATGCAGGCGAACTCGGTGATGTCGGCCACCCACCGCAGATCGGATCGCTCGGCGGTGAAGTCCCGATTGAGCAGGTCCGGGGCGGGGACCATCTTGGGGTTCCGACCTCGCCGCCACCGGCGCCGGCTGTGTGCACCGACGAGGCCGTCGGCGGCCATGAGCCGGGCGACCCGCTTACGGCTGACGCGGTGGCCGGCCCGGCGGAGCTGACCCCAGACCCTCGGCGACCCGTAGGTGCACCGTGATGCCTGATGGATCTGGCGGATCTCCACCAGCAGCTCGGCGTCGGCGTGTTGGCGGGCCGAGGGCTCCCGGTCCCGCCAGGCGTAGAACGACGACCTCGACACCCCGGCGACACGGCACAGGTCGGTGATGCGGTACTCGGCTTGATGCTCATCGACGAAGCAGAAGCCGGTCACCGCATCGTCTCCCGGGCGAAATAGGCCGCCCTGAGTTCAACGAGTCAGCGCAACGGGGGTGGTCTCCTTGTCCTGACCGTTGGAGGTGACGATGGCCAGGTTGGGGCGACCGGGGATGTCCGACGCTCGGAAGGATGAGCTGTGGGAGCGATGGCACGCAGGTGAGTCGATCAGCCAGATCAGCCGAGCGATGGGCAAGCCGGCTGGGTCGGTGTACACGATCCTGCGCACGCGCGGTGGCGTGTACGCGCTGCCGCGCCGGCCGAGGGATGGGCACCTGACCCTGCAGGAACGCGAGGAGATCTCGAGACGGCTCGCCGCGGGTGACTCGATGCGCAAGATCGCGGTTCGGCTCGGGCGGTCGCCTTCGACGATCTCGCGGGAGATCGCCCGCAACAAGGGCTGTGCGAGGTATCGAGCGATCGACGCCCAGGACCGGGCCTGGTATCGGGCCAAGCGGCCCAAGCCCTGTCGGCTCGACCAGAACCCCGTGCTCGCTGACTTCGTGCGCGACAGGCTGGTCGAGGACTGGTCCCCGCAACAGATCGCCGGGTTCCTGGCCGTGATGCACCCCGACGATCCGGAAATGCGGGTGAGCCACGAGACGATCTACAAGACCCTGTTCATCCAGGCCCGAGGGGTCCTGGCCCGGGACCTCACCAAGCACCTCCGGACCCACCGGCCGATCCGCAAGCACAAGCGCCACAGCGTGAAGGGCCAGATCCGAAGTCAGATCACCGACGCCGTGTCCATCCACGATCGCCCACCCGAAGTCGAAGACCGCGCCGTACCTGGCCACTGGGAAGGGGACCTCCTGCTCGGCCGAGGCGTGACGCAGATGGCCACGCTGGTAGAGCGGAAGTCCCGGTTCACGGTACTGGTCCAGCTCGACGGCCGAGACATGATCACCGTGTCCGAGCGCATCGCTGAGAAGATGAGCGAGCTCCCCTCCGAGCTGCGCCGATCGCTCACCTGGGACCGCGGGATGGAACTCGCCCGACACAAGGACGTGACCACCTGGACCGGGCTCGAGGTCTACTTCGCCGACCCGCGTAGCCCCTGGCAGCGCGGCACGAACGAGAACACGAACGGTCTCCTCCGCCAGTACTTCCCGAAGGGCACCTCGCTCGCGAACGTCACCCAGGCCGACCTCGACATCATCGCCACGAAGCTCAACACTCGACCCCGCAAGGCCCTGGACTACCGGACGCCCGTCACCATTCTCGACCAGGTGTTGCACTGAACGGTTGAGTGTGCTCGAGGGCGCTCCTCGCAGGAACGCAGACCGAAGGCCGAGCCGTCCTCAAGTCGAGGCTGAGGGCGCCCGCGAGGGGCGTCATCTGGCCGGGCGGAACCCGCCGAACGTTGCCTGACGCGGCACTAGCTCACGGCCGACTCGGGCGTGGTACCAGAGCGGAGTGCTTCGAGGGTCGCCTCGATTCTCCTAGCCGCTAGCACTGGATCTTCGTGCTCCCAGACGCGCTCGACCATCCATCCGGCAGCTTCAAGCCGGAGGGTGGTGTCCGCGTCACGGCGCTTGTTCGCGTCGATCTTGTCGCGCCACCATTTCGTGTTGGACTTGGTGCCCCGGTAGTGATCCGGGCAGCCGTGCCAGAAGCAGCCGTCAACGAACACGGCGAACCGTTCCGGGAGGAACCCTAGATCGGCGGTGCGACGTACGTCCTCGAGTGGCCGGACCTCCGTGGTGTAGCCGGTGACGCCCAGAAGGTGGAGCTGGTCGCGTAGGAGGGTTTCAGGTTTGGTGTCCCGCTTCGCCTGCCGGCCGAGTCGCTCACGAACTGCGGCGCTCGTCGGCGGCGTCGGGATCTGCGCCGCCGGCTTCACGGGTTTGGAGACGGGTATATCGGCACCCAACTGTCGAGCGACCGCCTCGGCGAGGATCTGGGCGAGTAGAGGCGGTACTGCGTTGCCGATCTGTCGCGACCGGGACGCGAGTGAGCCGACGAAGCGGTACCTGTCGGGGAAGGACTGGAGGCGAGCACCCTCGCGGATGGTGAGGCCCCGATCCTCGAACGGGTGGATGTTGCACCCGACGGTGACGTTCGTGAACTGGGTGGTGATCGTGTAGGACGGTAGGGCGGGGTCGAGGCGGCCGAACAGGTTCGATGAGTCGGTGCGGCGCATGCCTCGGAGGCGGTCCGGGATGAGGTGGCGGGGGATGTCCCTCCAGGTTCCTCCCTGGGGAACATGGCTGATGAGGGCGAGTTGGTCGTCGCCCATCTCGTACGTCTCGTGGTCACGGAGGACCGTGACTCCGCCGCGCATCCGCCGCATGAACGGCGGCTGTGGAATGCGGACGTGCCGGGAACCAGGGGTGCCAGTGCCGCCTTCGAGGAGCGGCAGGTCGGCGAGCGCCTCCCAGCAGGAGAGGTGGCGGAGGAGACCGGCCTTCTTGCGGCGTTCCTCCCATAGGTCGAGGGTGTCGCGACGCCAGCCGCCCATGTGGGTGGGCGCCGGGAACTCGAACTCGTCGTCGCCGAGCAGCCCGACGATGAAGAGTCGACGGCGCCGCTGAGGTACCCCATAGTCGGCGGCGAGAAGGATGCGCGGCTCAGCGACGGTGTATCCCAGGTTGCGGAACTCGGCAAGGATCTTGGCGCCGAAGTTGCCGTCCTTCCAGTGGACCATTCCTGGGACGTTCTCCATGAGAAACGCTCGGGGTCTCAGGTGCTCGACGACGCCGAGCATGTGTCTCCAGAGGCCATTCCGGTCGCTCTCTGGATCGTGCCAGCGCTCCTTGCGGGCGGTCGAGAACCCCTGGCAACTGGGTCCACCGATGACGACGTCCACGGGACGACCGACCCGGTCGGCGATGTCACGCGGTGAGAGGTCCGTGATGGACGCCTTCACGACATCCGTGCGCTTGTGGTTGAGGGCGTACGACTCGCACGAGTCGCGGTCGCGGTCGAGCGCGAACGGAACCTCGAACCCGGCGCTGCTGAAGCCCTCGGTGAGACCGCCAGCGCCACAGAAGAGGTCGATCGCCACGAGTGGCGAGCGGATCTGCGTCGGGGGGGAGGGCACACGCGAACCCTATCGACCGGAGGCTTGCTCGTTGAGTGCTCCTACCCTGCGGCTTCAGTCCCCGGTGACGCCGGCCCAGGTCAGGGCGGTCAGCTCATCGAGGTGGATCGTGAGGGGCAGGGCGACCGTAGATCGGGCGTCCCTGGCAGCGGCCAAGATGAGGGCGTCCCACGGCCCGGAGCCGGGGCCGTGGGAGATGGCGACGGTTACGTCGAACCCGGCCGTAGTCCATCGTCGCGAGTGCCGCAGGTACCGGGCGAACCTCCGGCGGGTGGCTTCGCACGCGGCGGTCTCGGTGTCCTTCGCATCGGCGACCAGGAGGGATGGGCGGTGAGGGTGAAGGCGAACGACGTCCGGAAGGAGATCCTCACCGTAGGGAATCTCGATGAGGTAGCCGGCGAGATCCGCGACGTCTCCTAGCAGCATGCGTCGCATCTCGTGAGCGGCGGTCGGTGCCGTCACAGCCGATCGGCCCCGGGCGGGGCGGCGGCGAGGAGCGCGGCGAACTCGTCCAGGAGGACGGTCCTGTTCGGCCGCGGGGCGGGCGGGTCGCCGAGCAAGTCTGCCTGCCGGTCAGCCTTGTCGAGAAGGCGGGCGTATTCGGCCTCCTCGATCGTACCGGTGCATAGGAGGGTGACGTAGTGGACCTCGCGCGTCTGACCGCGGCGGTGGATTCGGTCGAGGGACTGGAGGTAGTGGGCGGCCTGATTGGAGAGAGACTCATAGATCGCGTAGCGGGCGGCGTGCAGGGTGAGACCGGCGCCAGCCGCAGCAGGGTTCCCGACGAAGATCATCGTGTCGGGGTCGTCCTGGAAGCTGCGGACGGCCTCGCGCCGCTGCGCTACGTCGGTGATCGAGCCGTCGATCCTGACGAGACCGTGGTCGGCGTACCTTCGGGCGACCCGATCGAGGCTCGCCCGGTAGAACGACCAGAGGACGATCTTCTCGCCCTGGCGGACGAGATCCTCGACCACACGATCGAGCGCGGTGATCTTCGCTGGAGTCTCGGTGTATCCGGGGATCAGGGCGGATGGGTCCGAGCAGATGCGGAGGAGCGCGGCTCGGCGTTCGAGAAAGCTGTTGATGGTGCGTTGGTAGTCCTCATCGGAAGCATTGCGGAGGTCGAGGACGATGTCGTTGAGTGCGGCCCGGTAGGCGCCCGCCTGGTCGGGAGCCATGTCGACCGGGACCTCGGAGAAGGTTCGCGTCGGCAAGTTCGGGAGGACGGTGCGCTTGAGGGATCGGAGATAAACCCCGCGGTCATCGAGAACCGCCCGGACCTGTCGCGCTGCGATGTCCCGGTCCTTGTCGAGATGGACGCCACGGAAGGTGTGTCCAAAGTCGACGAGGTCGAACTGGGCGACGAGATCCACAGGGGAGTTGGGAGCCGGCGTGCCGCAGAGGACAACGGCGTGCGTGCAGTGCTCCCGAAACTTGCGGATGGCGCTCGTACGGGCCGAGTCGGGGTTCTTCACGAAGAACGACTCGTCGACCGCGAGCATGATCCGGGCACGTTCGGCGAGAAGTGCCAGATTGACGATCATGGTGCCGACGGCCTCGTAGTTACAGACGAGGACGTCCGCTCCGGACTCGATGGCTTGCGCCTTCTGCGCCCGAGTCCCGGTGATCACAGCGGTCTTGTAGAGCCCGTCACTGAAGCGATAGACCTCGACGGGCCACTCGCCCACCATCGACTTGGGGGCGACCACGACGAGGACGTCCGCCTCATCGCGTTGGTGGAGCACGTCGAACGCGGCGATCGTGGTAGGCGTCTTGCCGGTGCCCTGCTCATCGAAGACACATCCCCCCCAGCCGTCGGGAACCGTCAGCGCGGCGACATTCACCGTCTGGTGGTCATCGAGCAGGTCGACCCATCCGTGGTGAGCAAGCAAGGCTCGCGCCGGCACGGAACCGTTCACGAGGGTGCGTTCGACAGCCACCCGAACGGCCGCTGCGTGACTGCTTACTCGACGTCGGTTGTCGACCCAGCGACGTGCCTGCCGGTCCCATCGCAAGTCGAATCCGTCGATCTGGTCCAGTCGGTCGGCATCGGGCCAGGAGATGTTGACGGTGTCGCCGGAGCGACGGGACCTCACGGGGGGATCGGCGGTCGCGAGGAGCCGACCGACCCGGTGCCCCGCCCCATCGGCCCGTAGGAGGAGCCGATCGCCCTCGGGACTGACGGTGACGGAGCCGAGCGTCACTGTTCGCCCTCGCCCGGGTGGCGGGCAGTGAGCTGCCCGTCGATGGTGCCGAGCGCGGAGCGCATCACCCTCTGGAGATCGATCAACAGGTCGGTGTTCACGTCGCTCCAGTAGTCGGGCGGGGTGCCGCCCAGCCTGTCGACGACGCCCCTCAGGAAACCGTCGAACCCAGCGCGTCCGCGAGCCTTGGTCTTGCCCTTGCGCGCGACCTCCTCCAGGGCGTCCTTGACGAAGCCCTTGGCGGTCTCCGGATCATCGAGGTTCTCGTGAGCCTTGACGAGGAAGTTGGTGGCGGCATCGTCGGCGACGACCTTGTACAGAGACCGGACCTGGGCGCCCGAGTCGAGGGTCTCCCACATGAGGTCGTAGACGACCCGCTTGAGCTCGTCATCCTGATCGAGCTTGGCGGTGAGCTTCTCATCGCCACGGCCGGCCTGAATCTCGTAGAACCACTGGAAGATCTTGTTGGCCCGGTACCGGACGGCGGCAGGGTCATGACCCCCCTCATCCGTGTGATACGCCTCGAAATCTGCAGCCCAGTTGACCATCCGCCGGTAGCGGGTGACATCACCGACCTTGATCGAGAAGTGAGCAGCGACGCGCTTCCTGATATCGGCCTCCATCGACTGACGGAAGCGGCCGCCGAGAGCATCTCGCTCGGACTCGAACCGTTCGACGACCCGACGAGCCTTGACGTACTCCGGCCATGGCTTCTTGTAATCCTCCTCGAAGTTGAGCCCGACCACGATCGCCTCGATCTGGTCAGGCGTCGCGTCACGAGCGACCCACACCTTCACCCAGCGAGCCCGCTCGCGCTCGTCTCCGCTGAACGTTTCAGGGTGCTGGATGACATAGCGGGCAGCCGCAGAGCGCCTATGACCGTCCCTCAGGACGCCGTACTTGTCGACGACAGGGGGGCGTTCGACGCCCTTACGAGCGATGCTGCGGGCAAGATCCTTGATCTCGAACGGGTCATCAAGGCCCAGGCTAGGAAGAGCGACCTCACCCAGAAGGATGCCGAGCAGCTCATGCTCCTCGGGTTCGCGGTGATATCGCTCCTGGAACTCCTTGACGTGGAGGACGTATCGGTCGTTGTCGTCCCAGAACATGAGGTCGTTGACGTCCGCGTAGCCCTCCTCCATGACCACGGATACCCCGTTGAACATGGGGACAGGAGACACGGGGTGCGGCGTGAGGCCGTTGTGGTTGCGGAGCTGAAGCTCGACGGGCTCAGCCGGAGGCCGCGCGACCGCCCTGACGAGACCATCCACCTCATCACGGATGCGGACGATGACCTCTGGATCATCGCCTCGAAGGATCGTGAGAATCTTCGTGTAGAAGCGGCGGGCCGTCTCGTCGTCGAGGGGCTGCTCGACCCCGAGGCGCACGGCCTCGGCGACGTCCACATCGAATCCATCCAGCAGCACGTCCGTCTCCTGGATGAGTGCACGCAGGTCGGATGCAGCGTCGGTCTCGTCGGTGTCGGTGTCGGTGTCGGTGTCGGTGTCGGTGTCGGTGTCGGTGTCGGTGTCGGTGTCGGTGTCGGTCATAAGTGCTCCTAGGGGATCAGGCCTTGCCCGCCAGCTGCACCATGAGCCGGGCACGGCCGCGGTTGAGGAGGGTGGATACGTTCGTGAGAGTGACGTCCTCACCGAGGTTGTCGAGGACGATCTGCTGCAGTTCTTCCGGACCGACCAGTTCGCCGTAGTAGGCCGCCTCCACGTAGGCAAGGGTCACGGTGGCCATCTTGCGGTTCGGCCACAAGGCGATCCGCTCCTTCACAACGCGCAACAGCTCGGTCGCGAAGATCTGCTCGTCCTGGGTAGGTCGCGCGGCGAGCCTCGTGTCTTCGTCCTCCGGTAGCTGATCGGGGACCACCCGACGAAGGACGTTCCTCAGGCGGTAACGGACGCCGACGACCAGATACCCCCGGGGATGTCGGATGGCCCCGCTGGGCCCAGCGAGCATCTTGTCGACGACCCGCGATACCGCGTCCTCGATGTCAGCCTCGCCGAGGTCGCCGAACTCGTTGCGGAACTTGCGGTGGACACCGTCGAAGTAGCCATCGTCAAGCCACTGCTCGATGACCTGATCGATGGTTGCCGTGGGCTGCTCGGCCTCCTCGATCTGCTCGTTCACGCACTCGTGACCCATTCAAGGGCGGTCCGTCACAGATTTCTGACGATCCGGGCCCCAGCGGGTCAGCGGCCTGAACAGAAACCGCCTCGAGGCTCGGCTCAGATCACCATGGCGGTGGGGAGGCACAGACCCGATGTTGCACAATTTTGGCACAAATGGCGCGCTACGGGTCCGGTCCTGTCAGCACAGGACAGCACAGGACAGCACAGGACAGCACAGGACAGCACAGGACAGCACAGGACAGGACAGCACAGGACAGGACAGCACAGGACAGGACAGGACAGGACAGGACAGGACAGGACAGGACAGGACAGGACAGCCTGGACGAGACGGGCCGTCATCCAGACCGACAAAGCCCCTGGCCAGGGCGCATTTCTGCGCTCTTACCAGGGGCTCTGATGCTGGCACCCCCAACGGGATTCGAACCCGTGCCGCCACCTTGAGAGGGTGGTGTCCTAGGCCGCTAGACGATGGGGGCCTTCGACGGCGCCGGCCGGAGCCGGGACCTATGTGATCTCGCGCCGGGCGCTCGATCCGCTCGGGGGGGAGGACTCGAACCCCCAACGACTGGACCAGAACCAGCTGTGTTACCGATTACACCACCCCCGAAAGGTGGAGCCGGCACCCTACCCGACCCCCCTCGAGGGATGCACACCGGTTCGGGCCCCCACCAGGGGCCCGATCAGCCCGTGATCCGGGTCAGTCGGCCGTAGCCGATGACCCGCCCGACGGCCACCGCGAAGGTCTCCCGGCCGAGCGCTCCGATGGACGAGCTGTCCGGGTTCACGGTCGAGACGTAGGGCTCCAGGCCCACCTCCCGGGCGATGCCGGCCACCCGCAGCGCGTGGTACCCGTCGGACACCAGCAGCACCTCGTCGTGGCCCCGGGCCCGCAGGAAGCGGGAGGCGGCCAGCAGCGATTCGAACGTGTTGTGCCCGTCGACCTCCTTGAGGATGGCCTCGTCGGGCACGCCCCGGCTCCGGAGCCAGTTGTAGCCCGAGGTGGCCTCGGTGAAGGTGTCCCCGTCCTGGCGCCCGCCGGTGACCACGATGCGGGGCGCCAGGCCCTGCTCGTAGAGGTCCAGGGCATGGCCCAGCCGCGCCTCCAGCACCGGCGACGGCCGCCCGTCGTACTGAGCCGCCCCCAGCACCACGATGGCATCGGCGCGGGCCGTGTCGTCCCGGCTCGACGCCCGCCACACCTGCAGGAACGTGACCGCCAGGTACGACAGGGCCAGCAGGAGGAGCAGGGCCACGACCCGGACCAGCCGCCGGCGCCACCGCCGGGCCCGGGCCCCCGGCGCCGGGGGCGGAGGGCCGGGATCGGGGGGCGGGCCGACGGCCGAGTGCTCGCCGGTGAGCACCGTGGAGCCGGAACGGCCCGGTCCGCCGGAGGGCGCGGAGGCGCCCGGCCAGGCCATCAGCCCAGGCGCTCCCGGGCCGCGGCCAGGCGGGCCAGGGTCCGCTCGGCCCCCAGCACCACCAGCGACTCCCACAGCGGCGGGCCCACGCTGCGCCCGGTGACGGCCACACGGATGGGCGCCTGGGCCTTCCCGACCTGGGGCCGGCCCTCGGCGTTGACCAGGCCGACGTCGGCGGCCACCCGCTCCACCGCGGCGGAGAGGGCCTCCGCCGTCCACCCCCCGGTCGGGCCGGCCGCCTCGTCGCCGGTGCCGGTGGCGCCCGCCCCCTCGTCCCGGTCGCCGGTGGCAGCCAGGGACCGGAGCTCGGCCAGGGCGCCGTCGAGGACCTCGCCGGCCGCCCTGCCCCGGACCATGGCCTTGTCCCAGGCCGCCTGGTCGACGTCGGGCTCTTCGAGCCACAGGAAGTCGACCAGGTCCGGCACCTCGGCCAGGGTCTTGACCCGCTCCTGGACCAGGGGGGCCAGGGCCCGCAGGGCGGCCAGCGGCTCGTCCCCGGCGGGCAGGAACTCGGCGGCCCGGGCCACGAAGTCGTCCACGTCGAGGCCCCGGATCCACTCGCCGTTGACGTGCAGCAGCTTCCTCCGGTCGAAGAAGGCCGGCGACGGGTTGACCTCGGCCAGGTCGTACAGCGGGACGATCTCGGCGACGGGGCGCACCTCGACCCCGTCCGGAGGCCCCCAGCCCAGCAGGGCCAGGTAGTTCACCATTGCCTCAGGCAGGAACCCCTCGGCCCGGTAGTCGGCCACCGACACGTCGTCGCGCCGCTTCGAGAGCTTCTTGCGGCTCTCGTTCACCAGCAACGGCATGTGGGCGAAGGCCTCCGGCTCGGGGAGCCCCAGCGCCCGCAGGATCATCAGGTACTTGGGCGTGCCGTTGACGTGGTCCTCGCCCCGGATCACGTGGGTGATGCCCATGGCCGCGTCGTCCAGAGCGTTGACCAGGAGGAACACGGGGCTGCCGTTGGAACGGAGGAGCACGAAGTCCTCCAGGGATGTGTTGTCGAAGGTGACCTCGCCCCGCACCAGGTCGGTCCAGCCGGTGCGGCCCTCGGGCACCCGGAAGCGCAGCGCCCGACCTTCGCCCGGCTCCAGCTCCCGGTCCCGGCAGTGCCCGTCGTAGCCGGGGGGGCCGCCCCGCTCCTTGGCCCGGGCCTGGACCTGCTCGGTCGTGCAATCGCACCAGTAGGCCAGGCCCCGCTCGGCCATCTCCAGGGCGGTGCGGTGGTGCTCGTCGCGACGGTCGCTCTGGTGGACGGGATCGCCGTCCCAGTCCAGGCCCAGCCAGCGCAGCATGTCCAGGACGTTCTCGACCAGCTCGGGCCGGTTGCGCTCGGCGTCGGTGTCCTCGATGCGGAGGCGGAAGGTGCCGCCGGACCGACGGGCCACCATCCAGTTGGCCAGGGCGGAGTGGGCGCCGCCGACGTGCAGGTAGCCCGTGGGCGAGGGGGCGAAGCGGACGATGGGGGCACCGGTCACCCGGTCGACAGTACCGGTGCCCACCTTGCCGGACGTTGTCCCCTACTCCTGGCGGAGGGGGCGGTCAGCCCGCCGCGCCCAGGTGAGCCAGGAGGGCGTCGGCCACCGGGCCGGGGGCGGCCTCCACCACCCAGTGGCCCACGCCGTCGAGGGGGACGAAGCGATAGGGGCCGGTGACGTGGTCGCCGGTGGCTTCGGCCGCCTCCCGCCCCAGAGCCAGGTCGTCGACACCCCACAGGTACAGCGTCGGCACCTCGATGTCCACGAAGTCCCCGGTGAGCCGGTCACGGGCGGCCCGGTACCAGGCCAGGGCCGCGTCCAGGACCTCGACCGAGCCCAGGGCCTCCACGTAGGGCCCGACCTCCTCGGCCGGCAGGCCGCTGGCCTCGTAGAGGCCCCGCAGCCCGGCCGCCCCGTCGGCGGCCAACAGCTCGGCCGTCCCCTCGGCCGCGAACAGGGCCATGTAGCCGCTGCGCTCGGCCTGGTCGCCGCCCAGCTCGCCGGCCAGGGCCCGGCGGAAGGCGCTGGGGTGCGGGGTGGACAGCACGGTGAGCGTGCGCACCCTCGTGTGGTGGGTGCCGGCCACCTGCCAGGCCACCGCGCCGCCCCAGTCGTGGCCGACCAGGTGGAAGGCCTCGGCCCCCAGCGCCTCGGCCAGGTTCAGCACGTCGCCCACCAGGTCGTCCATGGCGTAGGCCTCATCGCCCTCGGGGCGGGCGCCGGGCGAGTAGCCCCGCTGGGTGACGGCCACGGCCCGGTAGCCGGCGGCGGCCAGGGGAGCCAGGAGGGGCGTCCAGGCCCGGGCCGTCTGCGGGAAGCCGTGCAGGAGCAGCACCAGCTCGCCGTCGGGGGGCCCGAGGGCCAGGGCGTCGAAGCTGAGGCCCGACGCGGTGAGGGTGAGGTGCTCGACGGGGGCGGTCACGGGCCGCACCGTACGGGACCCGCCCCCCTCCCGTTCTCGGCACGGATTCGGACCCATGCGGTACGAAACCGTGCCAGGTCGGCGGCCGGGTCGGGTGGCCGGGCGGGGTCGGGTGGCCGGGCCGGGCCGGGTCAGGGGCGTAGGGCCGGATCAGGCGGGGAGGTCGAGGAGGGCGCGCCAGTCGGCGGCATGAGCCTCGTCCACCTGGGCGGGGCCGAGGCGGAGGGTGGTGTCGGGGACGGCGTCGACCACCTGGCGCTGGGCCACGTAGTGGTGGGCGGCGTGGCCCACCCCCTCGAACAGGCGCCGACGCACGGCCGCCAGCTCGGGATCGGGGGTGGCGTCCAGGTAGCCCCACACGGTGAAGGCCACAGCCAGGTCGTGGACCACCGGGGCCCGGCCGAACAGCGACGCCCGCTTCATGGCCACGGCCACGCAACCCTCGACCACGTCGTGGTGGCCCTCCCCCTCGGCCAGGTGGAGGCGGCCGTCGAAGGTGCGGGCGATCTTGAGGGCGAAGCCCAGGTCGGGACCCGGGGCCCCGAAGCGGTCACCTCGGGGTTGGCCGCCGGTGATCTCCCCGGGCCGGTCGGCGACCCAGGACTCGGGTCGGCGCGGGCTCGACCGGTAGGCCCGCACGCGGGCCAGCGGGTCGGTGGGCACGTACTCCGGAGCAGCCATCGCCGCCGAGGCTACCCCCGCCCCGCCCGGCGGCCCCACGGCCGCCTGCCCCACCCGGCCGACCGACGCCGACCCCCCGCCCGGCCCCGCCCCGGCGTCCCGCGCGTCCGGGGCGCCGCTGGGCTACCTTGCGGCCACCATCGGTGACCGCAGCGGGCGGTCCGTCCCTCGGAGGCCCCCATGTCGTATCCGCCCCCCAGCCCCCCGCCGCCCCCGCCTGGAGGCTTCGGGCAGCAGCCCGGCTACCCACAGCCCGGCTACGGCGCCCCCGTCGCCAACCAGAGCAACGGCATGGCCATCGGCGCCCTCGTCACCGGCCTGATCGCCATGCTCTGCTTCCCCGTGCTCGGCCTGGTGTCGATCCCCCTCGGCATCGTGGCCATCAAGCGGTCGAAGGCGCTCAACGGCAACGGCAAGGGCATGGCCATCGCCGGCATCATCACCGGCGTCATCGGCATCATCTGGGGCATCGCCTTCCTGGCCCTCGTCGTGTTCGCGGCCAACGAGGTCGACTCCGACCCGTCCGACGGCGTGTGCAACTCCGATCGCATCGTCCAGGACCCCGACTGCCGGGGCGGGGTCAACAGCGACCCCAGCGACGGCACCTGCGACCGCGACCGCTTCATCCAGGATCCCGACTGCTGATCGCTGATCGGGGGCCGCTCCCGGCCCGGGGCCCCGCGCTCCGGGCCGGGAGCCGGCCCGCGGCCGGGCGGGCCCGCGGTCCTGGTCAGGCGGGGGTGTGGAGCAGGCCGTAGACGATGGAGTCGACCAGGGCCTGCCACGACGCCTCGATGATGTTGGTGTCGACCCCGATGGTGGTCCAGGTGCGCTCACCGTCGGTGGAGTCGACCAGCACCCGCACCACGGCCCCGGTGGTGGACGACGAGTCCAGCACCCGCACCCGGAAGTCGATGAGGTGGATGCGCTCCAGCGCCGGGTAGCTGCCGTCCAGGGCGGTCCGCAGGGCCTGGTCCAGGGCGTTGACGGGGCCGTTGCCCTCGCCGATGGCCACCCGCCGCTCCTCGCCCACCCACACCTTGACCGACGCCTCGGTGTCGACCATCGACTCCCCGGCCTCGGCGTCGATGGGGGCGCCACCCCGCAGGGCGTTGCGGTGGTAGGTCGTGACCCGGTAGCCCTCCAGGGCGAAGAAGTCCTGCGCCCACCCCCCCGCGGCCCGCATGAGCAGCTCGAGGCTGGCGTCCGCGGCCTCGTAGACGAAGCCCACGGCCTCCCGGGCCTTGAGCTCCTCGGTCAGGGTGGCCGCCGCCGCGCCGTCCAGCTCGACCCCCATCTCGCGGGCCTTCATGGCCATGCCCGAGCGGCCGCCCAGGTCACTGACCAGCACCCGGGTGGCGTTGCCGACCACGGCGGGGTCGACGTGCTCGTAGGAGGCGCTCCCCACCTTGTCCAACGCCGAGGTGTGGAGCCCGCCCTTGTGGGCGAAGGCGGAGGACCCCACGTAGGGATCGGCCGGGTGGGGCGGCAGGTTCACCAGCTCGGCCACGTGGCGGCTCACCGCGGTGAGGCGCTCCATGCGGCCCGCCGGCAGGCACCGGATGCCCAGCTTCAGCTCCAGGTCGGGGATGCAGGTCATGAGGTTGGCGTTGCCGGTGCGCTCGCCGTAGCCGTTGACCGTGCCCTGGAGCTGGGTGGCCCCACCGAGCACCCCGGCCACCGAGTTGGCCACCGCGCAACCGGCGTCGTTCTGGGTGTGGATGCCGACCTGCACGTCGGACCCCAGGTGGGCGACCACGGCGGCGGTGGCGGCCTGCACCTCGTGGGGCAGCGAGCCGCCGTTGGTGTCGCACAGCACCAGGCACTCGGCCCCCTCCCGGGCCGCGGCCTCCAGCACCCGCAGGGCGAACTCGGGGTCGACCCGGTAGCCGTCGAAGAAGTGCTCGGCGTCGAAGAAGACCCGCAGGCCCTCGGCCCGGAGGAAGCGCACCGAGTCCGCCACCATGGCCACGCCCTCGTCCAGAGACGTGCCCAGAGCCTCGACGACGTGGAAGGCCGAGCTCTTGCCCACGATGCAGGCCGTGCCCACCCCGGCCTCGACCAGCGCCCGCAGGGTGGGGTCGACGTCGACCTTGCCGGCCGGGCGGCGGGTCGAGCCGAAGGCCACCAGCTCGGCCGTCTCCAGGCGCAGGTCGGAGGGGGCCCGGGCGAAGAACTCGGCGTCGCGGGGGTTGGCCTGGGGGAAGCCGCCCTCGATCCACCGCACGCCCAACCAGTCGAGCTGCTCGGCCACCCGCAGCTTGTCCTCGACGGTCAGCGAGATGCCCTCGAACTGGGCGCCGTCGCGCAGCGTCGTGTCGAACACGTCGACCGCGGTGGGGGCTCCCGCCGGGCGCCGGGCCGCGACGTCGTAGGCCGGCCGGCCGGGGACGGCGGGGTCACTCGGCATGTTCGACCCAGTCCTTGTACCGGTCGACCCGGCCCTGCACGGTGCGGGCGTACTCCTCGCCGATGGCCCGCGTCATGGGCCCCACCGGGATCTCCCGGTCGTCGACGGAGGCCACGGCCGAGACCTCGGCCGCGGTGCCGCACACGAAGGCCTCCTCGGCGATGTACAGGTCGCTGCGGGCCAGGTTGCCCACCTCGACCTCGAAGCCCAGGTCGCGGGCTATGGCGGTGACCGTGCTCTGGGTGATGCCCTCCAGGGCGCCGGCCGACAGCGGCGGCGTGATCAGCCGCCCGTGGCGGGCCACGAAGATGTTCTCGCCGGTGCACTCCGAGACGAAGCCCTGCGGGTTCAACATGATGGCCTCGTCGTAGCCGGCGTTCAGGGCCTCGACCTTGGCCAGCGACGAGTTGACGTAGTTCCCGGTGGTCTTGGCCGCCGGGGGCATGGTGTTGTGGTCGTGGCGGGTCCACGACGAGATCTTCATGCGCACGCCCTTGGTCAGGGCGTCGTCTCCCAGGTAGGCGCCCCAGGGCCAGCAGGCGATGGCCACGTCGACGCTGCACGGCAGCGTGTTGAGCCCCATCTCGCCGTACCCGAAGTAGGCGATGGGCCGGATGTAGCAGCTGGCCAGGCCGGTGGAGGCCACGGTGGCCTTGGTGGCCGCGACCAGCTCCTCGATCGAGTACGGCATGGGCATGCCCACGATGCGAGCCGACTCGTGGAGGCGGCGGATGTGGTCGGTGAGGCGGAAGATGCCCGGCCCGTCGGCCGTCTCGTAGGCCCGGATGCCCTCGAACACGCCCGTGCCGTAGTGCAGCGTGTGGGTGAGGACGTGCACCTGGGCCTGGTCCCACGGGACGAGGGTGCCGTTCATCCAGATCTTCTCGGTGGGCGTGATGGGCATCGGAGGCGCTCCTACAGGCGTTCGACGACGGCGTCGCCGATCTCGGGCGTGGTGGCGGGGTGGGGGCCGGCCGCCGCGCCGGTGGCGGCGGAGGCCAGCTCGGCGGCGACCGAGGCGCAGGCGGCCCGCACCCGGGCCGCGGCCTCGTCCTCGCCCAGCAGGTCGAGCATGAGGGCGGCCGAGAGGATGGCGGCCAGGGGGTTGGCCTTCTTCTGGCCGGCGATGTCGGGGGCCGATCCGTGGACCGGCTCGAACATCGACGGGCTGGTGCGATCGGGGTTGAGGTTGCCGCTGGCGGCCAGGCCGATCCCCCCGGACACGGCGCCGCCCAGGTCGGTGAGGATGTCGCCGAACAGGTTGTCGGTGACGATCACGTCGTAGCGGCCTGGGTCCTGCACGAAGTGGATGCACGCCGCGTCGACGTGGTTGTAGGCCGTCTCGACGTCGCCGAACTCCTCGGCCACCTCGTCGAAGGTGCGCTGCCACAGGTCGCCGGAGAAGGTGAGCACGTTGGTCTTGTGCACCAGGGTCAGGTGCTTCCGACGGGTGCGGGCCAGCGCGAAGGCGTAGCGGACGCAGCGCTCGACGCCCATGCGGGTGTTGACCGAGCCCTGGGTGGCCACCTCGTGCGGGGTGCCGTGGCGGAGGAAGCCACCCTCGCCGGCGTAGGCCCCCTCGGTGTTCTCGCGGATGACCACCATGTCGATGCCCTTGGCCGGGTCGGTGAACGGGCGCTGGTTGATGTACTGGTCGAGGGCGAAGCGCATCTTCAGCAACAGGCCCCGCTCGATCAGGCCGGGGGGGACCTCGGGGGTGCCCACCGCGCCCAGGAGGATGGCGTCGTAGGCCCGCAGCTCGTCCAGGACCTCGTCGGGCAGGACGGTGCCGTCGCGCAGGTACCGGGCGCCGCCCAGGTCGAAGTCGGTGGTGTCCAGGTCGACGCCGGCCGCGCCCAGCACCTTGAGGGCCTCGGCCACGACCTCGGGGCCGATCCCGTCTCCTCCGATGACTGCCACCTTGTGGGCCACGTCGCTCCGTCCTCGTCTGCAGGGGTGGGTGGGCAAAAGAAAACCGCCCACCCGAGGTGGACGGTCGAGGCGCACGCCGGGATGTCGACGTGCGCTAGGCGATGATCGCTACCGGGGTCGACGGGTGCATCACGGGCCGGAGCATACCGCACCACCGGCGGCCCCGGCCACGCGTTGCCACCCCCCCGGGGCCAGGCCACCGGGGCCCTGACGCCCCCGGGGGGCGTGCTCGCTACCCTTGACCCGATGTCCGGGAACGTCCAGCTCTCGCAAGCCGCGCACGACCGCCTCAAGGCCGAGCACGACGACCTCACCACCCGGGGTCGGGTCGACATCGCTCGCAAGATCGAGGCCGCCCGCGAGCTCGGGGACCTGTCCGAGAACGGCGACTACCACGCGGCCAAGGAGGAGCAGGGGAAGATGGAGGGGCGCATCATGCACCTCGCCGCCCTGCTGGAGGACGCCGAGATCGTCGAGGCCGAGGGCAGCGGGGCCGTGAGCTCGGGATCGGTGGTCACCATCGACATGGACGGCGACGAGGAGCGCTACCTCATCGGCTCCATCGAGGAGCGGGTCGAGGACCTGGAGGTCATGTCGACCGGGTCGCCCCTGGGGGCGGCCCTGATGGGCAAGGAGGCCGGGTACTCCTTCACCTACGAGACCCCGACCGGCTACCAGATGCCCGTCAAGATCCTGAAGGTCGAGTAGCCACTTTCTCGCTTCTGAGGCGCCAGCGCACGCTTCCACGATCCGTGCTGCCTCAGAACGGCCGCAGCCCGATCCCTCCCACTTCTGAGGCGCCAGCGCACGCTCGCATGGGCGGTGGCGCTTCAGAACGGCTGGGACGGACGGCAGACTGAGGCGCGATGGCCACCGGCACCGACGACCACGCCACCCCCGGGCTGGGCCCGCTGGCCCCCGTCGGGCTGCCCGACGGGCAGGTGCTCGACCTCCCGGGCCGGGGGGCCGCCTTCGTGCGGGCCGACGTCGAACGGGGCGACCGCACCGACGTGCTGCTGGTCCACGGCTGGACCGTCACCGCCGATGCCACCTTCGCCCCCACCTACCCCGCCCTGGCCGACCGGTACCGGGCCATCGCCCCCGACCTGCGGGGCCACGGCCGGGGCCTCCCAGCCCGGGGCCGGCTCCGCCTGGACGACCTGGCCGACGACTGCGTGGCCGTGCTCGACGCGCTGGGGGTGGAGCGGGCCGTGGTGGCCGGCTACTCCCTGGGCGGGGCGGTGGCCCAGCTGGTGTGGCGCCGCCACCCCGACCGGGTGGCCGGCCTGGTCCTGTGCTCCACCGCCCGCCACTTCCAGACCGGCCCCGCCGGCGACCTCTGGTACCGGGGCCAGGCCTGGGTCGCCCCCGCCGTGCGCCTGTGGCCGGGGCCGGCCCGCTCCCGCATGCAGCAGGCCGTGCACGGCAAGGTGGCCGACGGGCCCCACGCCGACTGGTACCGCCAGGAGCTCCTGCGCAGCCACCCGGCCGGCCTGCTCCAGGTCGGCTCGGCCCTGGGGCGGTTCCGGTCCACCGCCTGGATCGGCGACGTGGACGTGCCCACCGCGGTGATCGTGACCACCCGGGACCGCACCGTCTCCCCCCGCCGCCAGCAGGGCCTGGCCGCCGCCATCCCCGGGGCCCGCACCTACGAGGTGGCCGGTCCCCACAACGCCGCCGTCACCCGGTCCGACCAGTGGGTCCCCACCCTCCGCCGGGCCCTGGACGACATCACCGCCCCCACCTGACCGGATCTCCCCCGCCCCGCCTGACCGGCTCTCCCCCGCCCCGCCTGACCGGCTCTCCCCCCCCAGCTTTGGACCGGTGTCGCCGCATGGGGCGGACCCGGGTCCAAGGTGGCCGGGAGGACGTGGCGTCGGGGGCGGGAGGGCGTGCGCGGGGACGGTGGGGGCCGGATCGGCCAGAGTGGACGTCCCACGACGCCGGGAGGCCCCGATGCTCGCCGAGCAGCTCCAGTCCGACCTGACCACGGCCATGAAGGCCCGCGACGAGCTGGCCGTGGCCGTGCTGCGGTCGGCCCTGGCCGCGGTGAAGGAGGCCCGGGTGGCCGGCGACCAGGCCCGCGAGCTGAGCGACGCCGACGTGCAGGCCGCCATCGCCCGCGAGGCCAAGAAGCGCGACGAGGCGGCGGCCGCCTTCGCCGAGGCGGGCCGGGCCGAGCAGGCCGATCGCGAGCGGGCCGAGGGCGAGGTCCTGGCCCGCTACCTGCCCAAGGCCCTGACCGAGGACGAGGTGGCCGCCATCGTGGATCGGGTCCTGGCCGACGGAGGCTTCTCCTCGCCCAAGGACATGGGTCCGGCCATGAAGGCCGTCCAGGCCGAGGTGGCCGGGCGGGCCGACGGCAAGGCCCTGGCCGGCCTGGTCCGGGCCCGCCTGTCCGGCTGACCCGAGACCTCAGCGCCGGGCTGAACCTCCGCCCCGGACACGGTCTTCTCGGCGGGAGACCTGCGTCCGAGCTGGGCCCAGGCGGGACCGCGGTCAGCGGGGGAGGGCCACCTCGATGCGGTGGGCGGCGGCGGCGACGGCAGCACCGTGACGGGCGCCGGGCGACGGGCCCAAGCGGTCGACCGGGCCGCTCACGCCCACCGCGGCCACCACCGCCCCGGTGGCGTCCCGGACCGGGGCGCTGACCGAGGCCACCCCCGGCGCCCGCTCCTCCACCGACTCCACCCACGCCGGAGAGCCTTCGCCGGCAGGATCCGACCGATCCGATCCGGCCGGAGCTCCACCGGGCCGGCCCGGGCCGCCTGGAGCGTGGCCACGGTCGGTGTCGCCCTCGGAGCCACTGACCCCGGACAGGACCCGGCCGGCGGAGCCGACGCCCAGGGGGAGGCGGGCCCCCTCGGCCACGATGGTGCGCAACTCGTGGGAGGACTCCCGAGCCAGCAGGCACAGCCGGACGTCGCCCTGGCGGACGTAGAGCTGGGCGCTCTCCCCCGTGGCCTCGACCAGGGCGGCCAGGGCCGGCCCGGCGGCGTCGCCCCACGGCCAGCCGGCCGCCGCCGCCCGACCCAGCCCGACCAGCTCGGCCCCCAGGGCGAAGCGGCCGTCGTCGGTGCGCCGCACCAGGCCGTGCTCGACCAGGGCCGAGGCCAGGCGGTGGGCGGTGGGGCGCGACACCCCGGTGGCCTCGACCAGCCCGGCCAGGGCCATCGGGCCGCCGGCCAGGGCCCGCAGGAGGGAGAGCGACTTGTCGAGCACGCCGACCCCGCTTACAGTGCGTTCCACGAAGCGAGATGATCGTCTCAAATATTGAGATAGTCAAGCCCGGATCCACCGGCAGACAGAGGAGAGCGCCGTGGCCCAGCCCCGGACCCTGAGCGAGAAGGTGTGGGACGCCCACGTCGTGAGCCGCAGCGAGGGCGAGCCCGACCTGCTCTACGTCGACCTCCACCTCGTCCACGAGGTCACCAGCCCCCAGGCCTTCGACGGCCTGCGCCTGGCCGGCCGCCCCGTCCGCCGGCCCGACCTCACCGTGGCCACCGAGGACCACAACGTCCCCACCCAGGACACCCACCTCCAGATCGCCGACCCCGTCTCCCGCACCCAGGTCGAGACCCTGCGCCGCAACTGCGCCGAGTTCGGCATCACCATCCACCCCATGGGCACGCCCGGGCAGGGCATCGTCCACATCATCGGGCCGGAGCAGGGCCTCACCCTGCCGGGGATGACCATCGTCTGCGGCGACAGCCACACCTCCACCCACGGCGCCTTCGGGGCCTTGGCCTTCGGCATCGGCACCAGCGAGGTCGAGCACGTCCTGGCCACCCAGACCCTCCCCCAGGCCCCGGCCAAGACCCTGGCCATCACCGTGGACGGCACCCTCCCCGAGGGCAGCACGGCCAAGGACGTGATCCTGGCCATCCTGGGTCGCATCGGCACCGGCGGCGGCATCGGCCACATCGCCGAGTACCGGGGCGAGGTCATCGAGGCCCTGTCCATGGAGGGCCGCATGACGGTCTGCAACATGTCGATCGAGGCCGGGGCCAAGGCGGGCCTCATCGCCCCCGACGCCACCACCGTCGCCTACCTGGAGGGCCGGGCCCACGCCCCGTCCGGCCCGGCCTGGGACGAGGCCGTGGCCCACTGGCAGACCCTCCGCACCGACGAGGACGCCCCCTTCGACCAGGAGGTGCGCCTGGACGGGGCCGAGATCCTCCCCCACGTCTCGTGGGGCACCAACCCCGGCCAGGTGGCCCCCATCACCGCGGCGGTGCCCGACCCTGCCGCCTTCGCCGACCCCTCCGAGCGCGACGCCGCCAACCGGGCCCTGGAGTACATGGGCCTGGCCGCCGGCACCCCGCTGAAGGAGGTGGGCGTCGACACCGTGTTCATCGGCTCCTGCACCAACGGCCGCATCGAGGACCTGCGGGCCGTGGCCGCGGTGGCCCAGGGTCGCCGGGTGGCCTCCGGCCTGCGGACCCTGGTGGTGCCGGGCTCGTGGAAGGTCAAGGCCCAGGCCGAGGAGGAGGGCCTGGACCGCATCCTGGTCGAGGCCGGCTTCGACTGGCGCGACCCGGGCTGCTCCATGTGCCTGGCCATGAACCCCGACAAGCTGGCCCCCGGGGAGCGTTGCGCCTCGACCAGCAACCGCAACTTCGAGGGCCGCCAGGGCCGGGGCGGGCGCACCCATCTGGTCTCCCCGGCGGTGGCCGCCGCCACCGCGGTGGCCGGCCACTTCGCCACCCCTGCCGACCTGCCCGCCACCGCCACCCCCGCCCCGGAGGCCTGACATGGATCCCGTCCGCATCGTCACCGGCACCGCGGTGCCGCTCGACCGCTCCGACGTCGACACCGACCAGATCATCCCGTCCGACTGGCTCAAGCAGGTGTCGCGCACCGGCTTCGAGAAGGGCCTGTTCTCCGAGTGGCGCGACGACCGCGACTTCGTGCTCAACCAGGAGGAGCACGCCGGGGCCACCATCCTGGTGGCCGGGCCCAACTTCGGCACCGGCTCGTCGCGGGAGCACGCGGTGTGGGCCATCCAGCAGTACGGCTTCCAGGCCGTGGTGTCGCCCCGCTTCGGCGACATCTTCCGCAACAACTCGACCAAGAACGGCCTGGTGCCGGTGGTGGTCACCCCCGAGGTGGGCGAGCAGCTCCTGCGGGCCGTGGAGGCCGACCCCACCCTGGAGATCACCATCGACGTGGAGCGCCGCACCCTGGAGGCCCCCGCCCTGGGCCTGGTGGTGGAGTTCCCGCTGGACGACTCGGTGCGCCACCGCTTCCTGGAGGGCCTGGACGACATCGCCCTGACCCTGCGCCGGGCCGAGTCCATCGACACCTACGAGACCACCCGCCCGGCCTGGCTCCCCACCACCGCTTGAGACCAGCGAACGTGGACGCCTGTCCCCCCGACGGCGCGCGTCCGAGGCGGGGGCGGTGGCCCCACGGGCCTCAGGCCAGGGCGGACTCGACGGGGGTGCCGGGCGACGACGGCACCGGCTCGGGGCCGACCTGGTCGCCCTCGGCCCGGCGGGCGGCGGCCCGGTCCCGGAGCACCCGGCGGGCCGACCAGGCCACCGCCGCGGCCCACAGGACGGCGATGCCGACGTAGATGGCGGCAGCGCCGACCCCGGCGATGTCCGCCTCGCGCACCAGGGTGCGGGAGTTGGTGAGGACGATGATCCCGCCCACCATCGAGCCCAGCATGGCCGCAGGGATGATCCGGACCAGGTAGGCGGCCAGGGGGGCGGCCACCATGCCGCCGGCCAGGAGGGCGAGGACGTAGCCCAGGCGCACCCCCTCGTTGCCGATGCCCACGAAGAAGCCGATGCTGGCGGCCAGGGCCACCAGGAACTCGCTGGTGTCGACCGAGCCGATCACCTTGCGGGGCTCGACACGACCGGAGACCAGCAGGCTGGGCGTGGCCACCGGGCCCCACCCGCCGCCCCCGGTGGCGTCGACGAAGCCGGCCAGGAGGCCGAGCGGGGCCAGGAAGCGGGCCCGGAACGAGGTGCCCTGGCGGTCGGTGCGGATGCGCCCCAGGGTGAAGCGGCCCAGCACGTAGAGGCCCAGGGCCAGGAGGATGGCCGCCATCCACGGGGTGGCCACCTCGGTCGACAGGTTGGACAGGAAGGTGGCGCCGGCGAAGGCCCCCACCGCCCCGGGCACGCCCAGGCGGGCCACCATGCGCCAGTCGACGTTGCCGAAGCGCCAGTGCGACGCCCCCGACACCAGGGTGGTGCCGATCTCCGACAGGTGGACCGAGGCCGAGGCGGCGGCCGGTGACAGGCCCACCGCCAGCATCAGGGAGGAGGAGGTCACGCCGTAGGCCATGCCCAGGGCGCCGTCGACCAGTTGGGCGGCCAGCCCGACGATGGCGAGGACGATCAGCTTGCGCATGGGGGAGCCCTTCGGAGTATTCCTACTTGTCTGGTCGACATTACCGACCAACCGGCCGGTGCGCAACCCCCTCTGTGGTCGGCCGGCCCGAAATGGTCACGGTCCGTGGCGGATTGGGGCACCGGCACCGGGCCGGGCACCGCCCGGAGCCCGACCCCCGGCCACGCCGCGCCATAGCATCGGCCCATGCGACGACCATGGCGCCGGGCCTTCCTCCTGGGCTTGGCCGTCGGCGTGGTCGTGGCCCTGCTCCGGGCCGGCCGCCGGCCTGCTCCCGGCCCCGAGGCCCTGGGGGCGCCGACCCCCGCCCTGCCCCCACCGCGATCGATCCCCTCGGCGCCCCCGGCCGGAGCGCCGGCGACCCCCGCTCCCGCGGCCGGCCCGGTGGAGCCCCGCCCCGCCCCCGACGCGGGTGGGGCGAACCGCAACGCCCCGACCGCCACCGAGGTCCGGGAGGCCGCACCGGCGACCGGTGGCGACGCCGGGGACCGGGCCTGGCGGCCACCGGTGGCGGGGGCGTGCCCCGAGGGCTACCCGGTGAAGGCCAAGCAGGCCAGCGGCATCTTCCACGTGCCCGGCGGCCTCTCCTACGACCGCACCCACCCCGATCGGTGCTACCGCTCGGTCGGGGCCGCCGAGGCCGACGGCTTCCGGGCCGCCAAGCGCTGACCCCGGCCGCCGGGCCCGTCCGGGGGCCTAGGTGGGCTCGGGCCAGCTCGTGGGGGGCGAGGCCGGCGGGCCCTCCGGCAACGACGGCGCGGCGCCCCCCGGATCGGGGGGCGCGCCCGGGCCGGCCGGCCCGGCCGGGGTGGTGATCGGGTCCGATCCGGAGGCCTCGCCCCCGGGGGGCGGGGGCCCGGGGTCGACGGTGCGGTCGCCGTCCTCCGCGTCGGGGTCCACGTCGCCCGACGTGGTCAGCAGCCAGGCTCCGGCCGCCGCCCCGAGGAGCTGGAAGACGATGAAGCCCACGATCGGCTTGGCCTCGATGGGGCCGAAGGGCGTGGCCCCCCGCAGGCCCAGGATGTCGTCCGACGAGAGCAGGGTGCGGCGCAGGGCCTCGCCCACCAGGACGGCGGCCAGGACCAACCCGACGGCCCGGCGGGCCGGGCCCCCGTCGACCACGGCCAGCACCAGGGCCAGGACGGCCAGGCCCAGGCCCAGCCACGCCCCCCGCCCGGCCCAGCTCTCGGTGGCCAGCAGCCCGCCGAAGCGGGTCGACCCTCGCAGCTGGACCACGTCGTACCAACCGAGCGACAGGGTGGCCCACAGCCCTCCCAGGGCCACCACCAGGGCCACCATGTCGGTCAGCAGCACGCCGTCGCCGGGCCGCAGCCGCAGGAAGGCCAGCAGCAGGCCGGCGGCCACGGCCAGGGCCAGCACCACGCCGAGCACTTCCACCAGTCGCAGCACGCCCGTCGACTGGCCGGCCTGCTCCTGGGTGTCGCGGATGGTGCCGGCCACGTCGAGCAGCCAGGGCAGGGGCAGGGCGGTGGCCAGCAGCGCCCCCCGGCCCTGGGCCGGGCGGACCACGTAGGCCAGGCCGGCCGCCGCCACCAGGAGGCAGTGGAGGATGAGACCGATGTCGCGGAACGTGGAGCTGACGTCGATCAGGGCGGGCACATCGGTGCCGTCCACGGTGCCGACGGGGACGGCTACGTACACGGTGAAGATGGCCACCGCGCAGGCCGCGATCACGGCCCCGATGCCCCGGGCCACCACCTCGACCACGTCCGGGGCCATCGGGTCCCGGCCGGACGGCCCGGGCTCCTCGTCGACGATCGCGTCCATGGGTGTACCCCTCTCCTTCGCCGCGACCCTACGGGAGGGCCCGGGCCGACGGCGTGACACCCGGGAGCCGGGCCCCCTCAGGGCCGGTCGATCACCGCCACCGAGAGGATCCCCTCGGCGGCCCGCAGGGCGTCGGCCACGCCGGCCGGGACGGCCTGGCTGGTGGCGATGACCATGAGGGCCGAACCGCCCTCCTCGGTGCGGCCCACGTCCATGTCGGCGATGTTGACGCCGGCCTCGCCCAGCACCGTGCCCACCCGGCCGATCACCCCGGGCCGGTCGTCGTTGCGGACCACGACCATGTGGGGCGGGGGCGGGACGTCGACGCGGTGACCGTCCACCATCACCAGGCGGGGCTCGGATCGCAGCCCGACCAGCGTCCCCGACACCGAGTGGCCGCCCCCGGACACCGTCACCAGGTTGACCCAGTCCCGGGTGGTGACGGTGGTGGTGTCGCGCACCTCTATGCCCCGCTCGGCCGCCACCTGGGGGGCGTTGACGTAGCTCACCGGCTCCTCGGTGCTGCCGGCGAAGGCCCCCTTGAGCACCGACAGGGTGAGGATGCGGGTGTCGTAGCCGGCCAGCTCGCCCTGGTACTCGATGTCGATGACCGGGGGCAGGCCCTCGGCCAAGCCGGCGAAGGTGCCACCCAGCTGCTCGGCCACGCCCAGGAAGGGGCGCACCGTCTCGGACGCCTCGGCGGCGGCCACGTTCACCGCGAAGGGGACGAACTCGCCGGCCAGGGCCAGGCGGACCTGCTCGGCGATGGTGTCGCCGGCCTTGTCCTGGGCCTCCCGGGTGCTGGCCCCCAGGTGCGGGGTGCCCACGAAGGTGGGCTGGGCGAAGAGGGGCGAGCCGGTGGGGGGCTCGGTGGCGAACACGTCCAGCGCCGCCCCCCCGCAGCGGCCGTCGGCCAGCGCCGCGGCCAGGGCCTCCTCGTCGATGACCCCGCCGCGGGAGACGTTGACGATGCGGATGCCGGGCTTGGCCTTGGCGAAGAAGTCCTCGCCGATCATCCCGATGGTGTCGGGGGTCTTGACCACGTGCAGGGTGACGAAGTCGGCGGTGGCGGCCAGCGTGTCGAGGTCGACCAGCTCGATGTTGACCTGGCGGGCCCGCTCGGGGGCCACGAAGGGGTCGTGGGCGACGACCCGCATGCCGAAGGCGCTGGCCCGCTGGGCCACCAGCTTGCCGATGCGGCCCAGGCCCACGATGCCCAGGGTCTTGTCGGCCAGCTCCACGCCTACCCACTTCGACCGCTCCCAGCGCCCGTCGACCAGGGCGGCGTGGGCCTGGGGCACGCTGCGGGCCACCGACAGGAGCATGGCCATGGTGTGCTCGGCGGTGGAGAGGATGTTGGACTGGGGGGCGTTCACCACCATCACGCCCCGGCGGGTGGCCGCCTCCACGTCGACGTTGTCGAGGCCGATGCCGGCCCGGCCCACCACCACCAGGTCGGCCCCGGCCTCCACCACCTGGGCGGTGACCTGGGTGGACGACCGGATGATCAGGGCGTGGGCCCCGGGGACGGCCTCCACCAGCTGGTCCGGGTCGAGCCCGGTGCGGACGTCGACGTCGTGGCCGGCGGCACGCAGGGCGTCCAGCCCGCCGTCGGCGATCTTCTCGGTGACGAGCACTCGGGCCATCGGCCGAGTCTGGCCCCTGTCCCCGGGCCGGACCAACCGACCGCCTGGCCCGCCCGTCACACCGTCGGGGGAAGGGGCGGGAGCTCGTCGGCCGGGGCGAAGCCGAGGACCCGGCCGTAGAAGGCCAGCTCCGCCTGGAGGGCCCGGACGATGGTCTCCTGGCCGCGGAAGCCGTGGCCCTCGCCGGGGAAGAGCAGGTAGGCGTGGGGCACGCCCTTGGCGGCCAGGGCGGCCACCACCGCCTCGGCCTGGGCCGGGGGCACGACGTGGTCCTCGGCCCCCTGGAGCACCAGCACCGGCGTGGCCAGGCGGTCGAGCTGGGTGAGGGGGCTGCGGGCCGCGTAGAGGTCGGCCGCCTCCGGCCACGGGCCCACCAGGCCGTCGGTGTAGCGGGCCTCGAACTTGTGGGTGTCGCGGGCCAGGGCAGCCAGGTCGGTGACGCCGTAGAGGCTGGTGCCGGCGGCGAAGGTGTCGGAGGTGCACAGGGCCAGCAGGGCCGTGAACCCCCCGGCCGAGCCGCCCCGGATGACCATGCGGTCCCCGTCGACGACGCCCTCGGCGGCCAGGTGGCGGGCGGCGGCCACGCAGTCCTCCACGTCGACCACGCCCCACTGCCCGTCCAGCAGCCGCCGGTAGGGCCGGCCGTAGCCGGTGGAGCCGCCGTAGTCGACGTCGACCACGGCGACGCCCCGGGTGGTCCAGAACTGGGTGCGCAGGTCGAACATGGGCCGGGCCGCCGAGGTCGGCCCCCCGTGGATCATGACCACCAGCGGCGGCCGCTCCCCCGCCGGGCCGGTCACCGTGGCCCGGGCCGGCCGGTAGAGCAGGGCGTGGGCGGTGCGCCCCCCGGCGCTGGGGAAGCTGACCGGCTCGGGGACCGAGACGTCGTCCGGGGCCAGCCCGAGATGGCGGGCAGCTCGCAGGGCCAGCCACCGGACCGGTCGGGGCCGATCTCCCGAGGCCCGGCCCGGGGTGCCGGCGCCGCCGGACGGGTCCACCGAGGGGCCGGGCCCCGAGCCACCCGGCACGGTCAAGGCGGCCGGCGCGCCGGGCGCCGGAGCACCAGCGCCCTCGGCCGCGATCGAGGCGCCGCCCGACCACCGGGCCGAGCCGGGGACGGCGCGGCGGCCACGGCCGGCGTCGGACCCAGGAGCAGAGGCCGCGGATCCCAGGTCGAGCAGCACCGGCGTCGGCTCGCACCGGGCCGAGGCCAGCACGGCCACGGCCTGAGCCGGGCCGGGACCCGCACCCACCTGCCCGGCCACCGTGACCGGGGCGCCACCCAGGTCGACGGCCAACGGCACCACCCGGCCGGCGCCGCCCTCCCCCAGGGCAGGCGGTTCGACCAGCGCCAGGGTGGTGGACCCGCCGGCCGTCACGGTGGCCAGCAGCCGCCCGTCGGCCAGTGGTGCGTACCAGCGCAGGCCGGCCACCCAGCGGGGGCCGCCCAGCTCCGCCTCGACCGGGGCCACCGCCCGGGGCCGGGCGTCGGGGCCGTCGCCGCCCGGGTCGCCGACCCGGTGCAGGTTCCACCAGCCCGAGCGATCGGAGGAGAACCACAGGTCGCCAGCGGCGTCCCACTCGGGTTGGACCACGGACTCCTCGGCTCCCCCGGCCACCGTCACCGCGTCCCGGACCACGGGGCCGCCGTCGGCGTCTCGGCCCAGGCGGGCCACGCACAGCTCGGTGCCGTCCCACGGCATGCGGGGGTGGTCCCACTGCACCCAGGCCAGGCGCCCGGGCCCGGGCCGGGGGCCGGACAGGAAGTCGGGCCCCGAGACGAGCACGCGGACCCGGCCGGGCTCGGTGGCGGCGGAGCCGTCGGTGGGCACGGCCACGATCTCGTGCACCGGCTCCCGGGCGTCGCCAGGGACGCCCTCCTCGCCGGGGTGGGCCTCGCGCACGGCCAGCACCCAGGCGTGGTCCCAGGCCACCACCTCCGCGTAGCGCAGGCCCCGGGGCGACCGGGGGGCCGGGGTCAGCGGCGTCGGCAGGGCGGCGGTGTCGTCGGCCACCAGCCGGTGCAGGCGCTGGTCGTCCCAGTGGGCGAAGGTGACCACGCCGCTCTCGACGCACCAGGCCCCGCCGCCGTACTCCAGGAAGGCGGTCCGCGCGCTCCAGCGCCGGTCGAGGGTGAGGGCCTCGCCGTCGGAGGGCTCGCGGGCGGCGTCGAGGCGGCCCAGCACCGCCTGGGCCGTGCCGTCGACCCGGCGCCGCACCAGCTCGACGCGGCCGCCCTCGGCCGGCCGGGCCTCGCTCCACCAGACGTCGTCGCCGTCGACCCGGGCCTCGCCGACGGTGGCCGCCCCCGCCACCAACGCCTGGGGCGTGAGGGGCGAGGGCCAGGTGCCGTAAGGGCGGACCTGCCCGGTCACCGGTTCAGCGGGCCAGGAGCTCGGCGATGCGGCCCAGGCCCTCGCCCAGGTCGTCGTCGCCCAGGGCGAAGGACAGCCGGGCGTAGCCGGGGGCCGAGAAGGCCTCGCCGGGCACGATGGCCACCTTGGCCTCGTCCAGCACCACCTCGGCCAGCTCGACGGTGCTCGACACCGGCCGCCCCGCCACCGTGCCCCGCTCCAGCACGGCCCGGAACGACGGGAAGGCGTAGAACGCCCCCTCGGGGGTCATGGCGGTGACGCCCTCGATGCCGTTGAGCAGGCGGTGCATGGTCTTGCCCCGCCGGTCGAAGGCCTCGCGCATGCGGGCCACGTCGTCCAGGCCCCCGCTGACCGCGGCCAGGGCGGCCCGCTGGCTCACGTTGGCCACGTTCGAGGTCTGGTGCGACTGGAGGTTGGCGACCGCCTTGGCCACGTCCACGGGGCCGACGATCCAGCCGACCCGCCAGCCGGTCATGGCGTAGGTCTTGGCCACGCCGTTGAGGACCAGGCAGCGGTCGGCCAGCTCCGGCACCAGGGCGGGCATGGAGTGGAACCGGTGGTCGTCGTAGGTGAGGTGCTCGTAGATCTCGTCGGTGACCACCCAGATGCCGTGCTCGACCGCCCACCGGCCGATGGCCTCGACCTCGTCCCGGGGGTACACGGCGCCGGTGGGGTTGGAGGGCGACACGAACACCAGGACCTTGGTGCGGGGCGTGCGGGCCGCCTCCAGCTGGTCGACGGAGGCCCGGAAGCCGGCGGCCTCGTCGGTGGGGACCTCGACCGGCACCCCTCCGGCCAGGCGCACCGGCTCGGGGTAGGTGGTCCAGTACGGCGCCGGCAGCAGCACCTCGTCGCCCGGGTCGAGCAGGGCGGCCATGGCGTTGTAGACGGCGTGCTTGCCACCGTTGGTGACCACCACCTGGCCGGCCTCGACCTGGTACCCCGAGTCGCGAAGCGTCTTGGCCGCGATGGCCTCCTTCAGCTCGGGCAGGCCGCCGGCCGGGGTGTAGCGATGGTTGCGGGGGTCCCGGCTGGCCTCGACGGCGGCCTCCACCACGTGGGCCGGCGTCGGGAAGTCGGGCTCGCCGGCACCGAAGCCGATGACCGGCTCCCCCGCCGCCTTCAGCTCCTTGGCCCGGGCGTCGACGGCCAACGTGGCCGACGGCGTGATGGCGGCGATGCGCCGGGACAGGCGGGCGGGGGTGGGCTGGGACATCGACGGTCCTTCTCTCCGGGCGGCGGGCGGGACGCTCGTCGCCAGCTTCCCCCGGCGGCCGGGCGCAAAGCGAACGAACTCTGGACCGGAGACCGCCACGTGCGTCGTCACTGGCCCGAAGTTGGGAGGCGGGCGAAGGGATTTCGGTCGCCGGCGGGAGGCCGCCACACTGGCGCGGTGAGCGCCGCCCTGCCCGACATCCGGATCCCCACCGACCTCCTGCCGGCCGACGGCCGGTTCTGCTCCGGACCGTCCAAGGTCCGGCCCGAGGCGGTGGCCGCCCTGGCCGCCGAGGCCAACGACTACCTGGGCACCTCCCACCGCCAGGCCGGCGTGCGCTTCATGGTGGCCCGCCTGCGCAACGGCCTGGCCGAGCTGCTGGCCCTGCCCGACGGCTACGAGGTGCTGCTGGGCAACGGGGGCACCACCGCCTTCTGGGACGCCCTGTCGTTCGGGGTGATCGACCAGCGCAGCCACCACCTGGTGTTCGGGGAGTTCTCGGGCAAGTTCGCCGCGGTGGCCCGGGCCGCCCCCCACCTGGGCGAGCCGTCGACGGCCAAGGCCGAGCCGGGCACGGCGCCGGCCCTGGCCGCGGTCGAGGGCGTCGACGCCTACTGCCTGACCCACAACGAGACCTCGACCGGGGTCATCACCGAGCTGGTGCGCCCCCAGGGCGCCGACGACGGGGCCCTCGTCCTGGTCGACGCCACCTCGGCGGCCGGCGGGGCGCGCTTCGACCCGGCCGAGACCGACGTCTACTACCTCGCCCCCCAGAAGTGCCTGGCCTCCGACGGCGGCCTGTGGCTGGCCGCCTGCTCGCCCGACGCCGTGGCCCGCATCGAGCGGCTGGCGGCGTCGGACCGCTGGGTGCCGGCCAGCCTCGACCTGGGCATCGCCCTGGAGAACAGCCGCAAGGACCAGACCTACAACACGCCGGCCCTGGCCACCATCTTCCTGGCCGTGCAGCAGGTGGAGTGGATCAACGAGAGCGGCGGCCTGCACTGGGCCGCGGGGCGGTGCGCCACCAACGCCGGCATCGTCTACGGCTGGGCCGAGGCCTCGGAGCACACCACGCCCTTCGTGACCGACCCCGCGCTGCGCAGCCCCGTGGTGGCCACCATCGACCTGGCCGGCGACGTGGACGCCACCACCGTGGCCGGGGTGCTGCGGGCCAACGGGGTCCACGACACCGAGAGCTACCGGAAGCTGGGCCGCAACCAGCTCCGCTTCGCCCTGTTCCCGGCCATCGAGCCCGACGACGTCCGGGCCCTGACCCGCTGCGTCGACCACGTGGTGGCCGAGCTCCGCTCGGCCTGAGCCCCCGCCCCCTCGGGACGGCGAACCGCCGTCGGGCCGGTCGGCCACCCACCCCGTCATCGCCCACTGCACTCACGCACCTGGTGGCCCGTCGCCGACCGCCCTCGTGTCCCTGGGGAACCGGTGACCCGGCGGTACCGTCGGACGGGCATGCGCTCCCGCTTCGTCGTCCTGCTCCTGTGCTCCGCCGTGGCCCTGGCCTGCGGCGACGACGGCGGTGACGACCTCGACGCCGGACCGGGCGACAGCGGTGGTGGGGCCACCGAGCCGGCCGACGGCGCGGCCGGAGCCACCGAACCGGCCCCGGCGGCGGATCCCCTGGCCGGGCGGACCTTCGTGGCCACCGAGATGACCGAGGACGGCGCCCCCCGACCCCTGGTGGAGGGCACCGAGCTGCGGCTGGCCTTCGCCGAGGACGAGCTGCGCATCTCCGCCGGGTGCAACTCGATCAGCCGGAGCTACCGGTTCACGGGCTCCGGGATCGAGCTGGGGGACGAGGCAGCCGCCACCCTCATCGGCTGCGACCCGGCCCGGGAAGCCCAGGACGAGTGGATCACCGAGGTGCTGTCCGGATCGGTGGAGGCCGAGGTCGACGGCGACACGCTGGTCCTCACCTCGGGCGCCACCACCCTCACCCTGCTGGATCGGGAGACGGCGTCGCCCGACGTGCCCCTGGTCGGGACCACCTGGACCCTCGACACCGTGCTGGAGGGCACCTCGGCCGACGGGACGGCCAGCAGCGTCCCCGGCCCGACCGCCACCCTCACCCTGGCCGCCGACGGCACCTACGTGCTGGACACCGGGTGCAACACCGGCTCGGGCACGGTGGAGGTGGCCGACGGGACCCTGGCCTTCGCCGCTCCGGAACTGACCCGGGCCGCCTGCGAGGGCGACACCGTCACCACCGAGGCCGCGGTGGTGGCCCTGCTCGACGGCGAGGTGGCCTACGAGATCGAGGAGCGGCGCCTGACCCTGACCGCCGGCGACCGCGGCCTGGGCTTCGCCGCAGCTTGAGCCGCGTCCACACCGGCCCTGGCGCCCTTCCAGCGCCACTGGGTGGTTCGGCGCGTGGCGGTCGGGTCAACCGGCTCGGCTGACCTCCAGCCAGTTCGACCCGTCCCAGATCACGGTGGCAGCCAGGTACGAGCCCGCCACGGAACCGAGCACCGGGGCTGCCCCGGCCCAAGCCACGTTGGATGGCAGGGCGAAGGTCGCCGACCCAGCCGACTGGTAGGCGGCAAGCGTAAACCGGTGCCCCGGGAACAGGCCCGCCGCAAGGTTGCCACTCGTTGCGTTCGCCGTGACGACGGCGGTCATGTACGAGTAGGCCACGGGGTCGTAGGCGAAGGCGCCCGCCGCCGCGACGGAGACCGCCCCGCTCGGCCCGTTGATCTGCGAGGCGCCCAGAGACGCGCCGTTGGTCAGCGTGAACAAGGTGCCCGTGTTGGAGGTGTACGGGACACGGTCCGCCAGGAGGGTGATCGCCGTGTCGAACGTGAAGACCGTGGGAGCGACGATGAATCGGGGTGACCCGGTGAGCGCCAGTCGGCAGTTCTTGGCGTAGACCAGGCCAGCTCCGGTGGTCTGGTGGTTGCCGTCGACCTCGGTGTCACGCAACACGAGGTCCGCATCTTCGAGGCGCAGGACGTAGCCGTCGGTGCCGTTGACCCCGGTCGCTCCGAACGCGCAGTTGTCGAACACGACCCTGCCCCCCGCTGCCGCCCGGACGCAGTTGCGGAACGTGCCGCTGGTCTGGTTGGCGTATTCGGCGATGCCGTGCTGGAACGTGATGTGTGACGGGTTGGAGCCGAAGGTCCCGGGCTGGCCGGCGTTGGCCTTGATGGAGATGCCGTCACGGCCCGAGCCCGCGAACTCGAACCCCGAGAACAGGAGGCCACCGGCACCCTTGTCGATGACCAGACCGTCTTGAGCGGCCTGGTTGGACGAGATGCGTACGAACTGGCAGTTCTGGCTCTCCTCGACAAGGAACGCGTCCCCGGGCGCGTTGTAGAGGTTGACGCCCTCGAACAGGCGCTCCAGCGTGAGCAGCGACTTGAACAGGCCCGTGGGGTCCCCACCGTTGGTGCCGTCGATGGAAAAGTTCCCCGATTTGGGTCCCGTGGCCGTATCCCCTCCGGCGCCGTGGTCACCGAACACGACGGCTCCATCATCCTCCGTCAGGAACAGGCACGCCTTGCGGGCGTTGGGGGGGAGGAACCTCGTGGCCGTTCCCCACAGACCGACCTGCCCACCGAACACGATCGGCCCGGAGATGACGGTGGCGTCCCCGGTGGGCGGGAAGCAGAGCGTCCCCCCGCCGGCCAGGGACACGGCGTCGATGGCGCCCTGCCACGCCGCCGTGTCGTCGGTGACACCGTCGGCGACGACTCCGTAGTCGGCAGCGTCCACGAACGGAAGGGCATCACCTGGCACCGGGCCGACGGTACTCCCCGGGTCAGCGCGCCACGGCCCGGTCGTGCCAGCGCGAGCCGGGCACGCCGGCCCACTGGCCGCGGTGGTGGCCCTGCTCGACGGCGAGGTGGCCTACGAGATCGAGGAGCGCCGCCTCACCCTCACCGCCGGCGACCGCGGCCTGGGCTTCACCGCCCCCTGAGCCGTTCCGCCCGGGCGCGACCCGGATCCCCGACACGGGCACGGGAAGGGCGACCCTCCGCCCTGTTCCCGGTCGGAGCGGGGGTGGCTCCCCGGGGGCCCGGGCCCCTGGCCGGATCTCGGCTCTGGGGCGTACCGTCACCGCCGACCCCGGACATCGCCCTCGAAGGAGGCCACCCGTGACCGCCCCCGTCCCGTCCTCTCCCCAGGACCGATCGCCGAGGACCCGCCGCCGACTCCTCCTGGTGACCGTGGGCGCCGTCGGAGTGCTGGTGGCGGCGGTCCTGGCCTTCGGGGTGTTCGAGGTGCAGGCCCTGTTCACCGACGACGAGGTGGCCGAAGCCGGGCCCGTCTTCGAGTCGGGGGCGGTGGCTCCCACCGGGCCGATCGGGCCCGGGGGCGAGGAGGGCGACGCCACCGAGCCGGCACCGTCGATCCCGCCCGCCGTTCCGGAGGTCACGGTGGCCAGCTCAGGCACCTTCGTGGAGAAGGGCCATCCGGGGGAAGGGACGGCCCGCATCCTCACCGACGGCGCGCAGGCCTTCGTCCGCTTCGAGGACGACTTCGCCACCGACAACGGCCCCGACCTGCGGGTGCGGGCCCTGGTCGACGGAGAGCAGGTCGACCTCGGCGTCCTCAAGGGCAACCGGGGCGCCCAGAACTACGAGCTGCCCGCACACATCGACCCGACCGCGGTGACCTCCGTGGACGTCTGGTGCCGGCGCTTCGACTACGTCTTCACCGAGGCCGCCCTGTCCTGACCCCGACCTCTGGTCGACGACCCGGACCACTCTCACGCGCCACGGCCCCTTCACCGGACCTGGCACCTTTCCGTACCGCAGAGGTACGAAAAAGTGCCAGGTTCGTGGGGGTGGAAGCCGTTGGCGGTGAGCTCAGTCCCCGCCTGACGCGTCCTCGACCTTGGTCTTGCCGGCCGAGATCCACGGCATCATCGAGCGCAGCTCGCCGCCCACCTGCTCGATCTGGTGGTCCTTGCCGGCCTGGCGCAGGGCCTCGAAGCGGGAGCCGCCGCCCTTGACCTCGCCCACGAACTCCTCGGCGAAGGCGCCGGACTGGATCTCGCCCAGCACCTTCTTCATCTCGGCCTTCACCGCCGAGGTGATGATGCGGGGGCCGCGGGTCAGGTCGCCGTACTCGGCGGTGGTGGAGATGGAGTAGCGCATGCCGGCGATGCCCTGCTCGTACATCAGGTCCACGATGAGCTTCAGCTCGTGCAGGCACTCGAAGTAGGCGGACTCGGGCTGGTAGCCGGCCTCGACCAGGGTCTCGAACCCGGCCTGGACCAGGGCGGTGAGCCCCCCGCAGAGGACGACCTGCTCACCGAACAGGTCGGTCTCGGTCTCCTCCTCGAAGGTGGTGTCGAGCACGCCGGCCCGGCTGCCGCCGATGGCATCGGCGTAGGCCAGGGCCACGCCCCGGGCGGTGCCGGAGGCGTCCTGGTGGACGGCGATGAGGGCGGGCACGCCCCCGCCCTCGGTGTAGGTGCGGCGCACCAGGTGGCCGGGCCCCTTGGGGGCGACCAGGGCCACGTCCACGCCCTCGGGGGCGGCGATGTAGCCGAAGCGCACGCTGAAGCCGTGGGCCACCAGGAGGACGTCGCCCGGGTTCAGGTTGGGGGCCACGTGCTCGGCGAAGACGGCCTCGTGCTCAGTGTCGGGCAGCAGGATCATGATGACGTCGGCCTCGGCGCAGGCCTCGGACAGGCCGGCCACCTTCAGGCCCGCCTCGGCCGCCTTGGCCGCCGAGGACGAGCCCTCCCGCAGGCCGACGCGCACGTCGACGCCGGAGTCGGCCAGGTTGAGGGCGTGGGCGTGGCCCTGGGACCCGTAGCCCAGGATGGCCACCTTGCGGTCGGCGATCAGGGAGCGGTCGGCGTCAGCCTCGTACGACACGGTGGCCATGGTTCGGGGAACCTCTCAGGTCGGTCGGGCCGGGGGCCCGGGATGTCAGCGCGCCGCCGGTGGGGGCGCGGGCGGGGTGCGGGGGCCCCTCAGGATGCGTCCGGGACGGCGGCCGCTCCAAGGTGGTCGAGGCGGGGCAGGGCGACGCGGCCCGTCCGCTGGATCTCGAGGATGCCGAACGGGCGCAGCATCTCCTCGAAGTCGTCCACCTTGGTGGGGTGTCCCTCGAGCGACACCGTCAGCTCGTCGTGGGTCACGGCCAGGATGCGGCCCTCGAAGATCTGCACCAGCTCCACCACCTGGCCCCGCCGGTCGGCGGGGGCGGTGATGCTGGCCAGCAGGAGCTCGCGCTCCACCGAGTGGCGGGGGTCGAGCTCGCTGATGTCGACCACGTTGACCAGCTTGTCGAGCTGCTTGACGATCTGCTCCAGGGGGGACGACTCGACGTCGACGACGATGGTGATGCGGCTGAACTGCTCGTCCTCGGTGGGGGCCACGGCCAGGGAGACGATGTTGTAGCCCCGCCGGGAGAACAGGTTGGCCACCCGGGCCAGGACGCCGGACCGGTTCTCGACCAGCACCGAGAGCACGTGGTGGCGGACCTCGTGGCCGGGTCCGGCGTCGCGGCGGGTGCCGCTGGTGCGCGTGGGCATCAGTTCCCTCCCTCTCCGGTGCCGACCCCGCCGCCAGCCTGGAACGGGGGCACCTGGATGTCGTCGTTGCTCTTGCCGGACGGCACCATCGGATAGACCTTCTCCCGGCTGTCGGTGCGGAACTCCACCACCACGGGGCGGTCGTCGATCTCGTTGGCCTTGTCGATGGCGGGCTGGATCTCCTCCGGGGACTCGGCCCGGATGCCCACGCAGCCCATGGACTCGGCCCACTTCACGTAGTCGGGCAGGTCGGGCGACAGGTACACCTCGCTGTAGCGCTCCTCGTAGAACATCTCCTGCCACTGGCGGACCATGCCCAGGTAGGCGTTGTTGAGGATGGCCACCTTCACCGGGATGCGCTCGGCCGACGCGGTGACCAGCTCCTGGGCCGTCATCTGGAAGCAGCCGTCGCCGTCGACGGCCCACACCATGCGGTCGGGCCGGCCCACCTTGGCCCCGATGGCGGCCGGCACCGAGAAGCCCATGGTGCCCAGCCCCCCGGAGTTGACCCAGGTGTAGGGGTGACGGAAGCGCCAGTACTGGCTGGCCCACATCTGGTGCTGGCCCACCCCGCTGGCCAGGATCGTGTCCTCGGGGACGGAGTCGCGCAGGTGCTCCAGCACCATCTGGGGCTTGAGCTGGTCGCCCTCCTGGGGCTCCTCGTAGGCCAGGGGGTAGCGCTCCTGCCACCCGCTGATGGTGGAGCGCCACGGCCGCCGGTCGGGCGTGACCGCCCCCGCGGCCTGCCGGCGCCGGACGGCAGCCACCAGGTCCTCGACGATGAGGCGGCAGTCGCCGTGGATGGGGACGTCGGGGCGCCGGACCTTGCCCAGCTCGGCGGCGTCGATGTCCACGTGGATGACCTTGGCCTCGGGGGCGAAGCCGGCCACCTTGCCGGTGACCCGGTCGTCGAAGCGGGCCCCCAGGGCGATCAGCAGGTCGGAGCGCTGGAGGGCGGTGACGGCGGTGTAGTTGCCGTGCATGCCCGGCATGCCCAGGCACAGGCGGTGGTCGTCGGGGAAGGCGCCCCGGGCCATGAGGGTGGTGACCACGTGGATGTCGGTCAGCTCGGCCAGCTCGTGCAGGGCCTCGGCGGCCCGGGCCTTCAGGATGCCGCCCCCGACGTAGAGCACCGGGCGCTCGGCCGCCAGGATCAGGGCCGCGGCCCGCTCCACCGCCTCCGGGTCGCCGGAGGTGGCGGGCCGGTAGCCCGGCAGCGAACGGGCCACCTCGTCGTCGGAGGGCCAGTCCCAGCCGGTGGCCGACGCCGGGTTGGTCGGGTCGACGATGTCCTTGGGGATGTCGACCAGGACCGGCCCGGGGCGGCCGGTGGTGGCGATGTGGAAGGCCTGGCGGATGACCATGGGGATGTCGTCGGCCGAGGTGACCAGGAAGTTGTGCTTGGTCACCGACTGGGTGATGCCGGTGATGTCACACTCCTGGAAGGCGTCGGTGCCGATGGCCGGGCGGGGGACCTGCCCGGTGATGCACACCATGGGCACCGAGTCCATGTAGGCGTCGGCCAGGGGGGTGACGATGTTGGTGGCCCCCGGCCCCGAGGTGACCATGGCCACCCCGGGCCGGCCGGTGGCGTGGGCGTAGCCCTCGGCCATGTGGCCGGCGCCCTGCTCGTGGCGGACCAGGATGTGGCGGATCGTCGAGTCCAGCACCGGGTCGTACACCGGGAGGATGGCGCCGCCCGGGAGGCCGAACATCACCTCCGTCCCCTCCATCTCGAGGGCACGGATCAGCGCCTGTCCTCCGTTCAACTCCATGGTGGCGTGCTCCTCGGTCGGCTCGGGCGGGGGTGGGTCAGGTGTCGGTCATGGTGCATGCGCCGAAAACGGCGACGACCTCCCCGAGGGGAGGTCGATCGAGCGCACGCGAGATGTCGGCGGCGTGCGCTCAGGGCCCGAGTACGAGGGTGGTGCCGACGGACATCGCTGGGCAGCATCGCGCGTCGGGGACGCCTCGTCCAGCCACCGGGCCGGACCGCGGCCGCCGGTCCGGTCCAGGGCGTTTGGGGTCCCCTCCCCGGGCCCGTTCCCCCTCGCCGGGGACAGGGCTACTGTTCGCCCGTCCCGATCCCGGCCGCCCCCGGGGCCGGACCGGACCGCCGTCGACCGGCACGAGGTGAGGAACGGATGAGCGACTCGAACGCGACGATCAGCATCAACAGCTCGGACCTGGTGGCGGCCATGCCCGACCCCCAGGGCCCGGCCCAGCCGGGCGACCTGAACGAGACCCTGATCGCCACCGACATCTGGACCGACCAGATGGTGGCCGACGCCGGCATCCCCATCGTCGACATCCCCATGGTGTCGATCGGCGGCGGGATCGGGTCCTTCGAGCTGGTGGACCACCTGCGCATCGCCGGGATGTCCACCAACCAGCTCCGCGTGCTCACCAACCTCGACGTCCCGTGGCAGACCTATGAGTACCTCACCCGGGTCTCGCAGGTGCCCCGCAAGGAGCGCCTCCGCTCCGACGCCCAGTCCATGCCGGACAACATCTGGGGCTTCCCCAGCTTCGCCTTCCGCGAGGCGTGGACGGACAAGACCCTCGACCCGGTCTGGAACGTCTGCACCGAGCCGGTCCTGCGCGACTACTACACGCCCCGGGCCGGCTACGTGTTCGAGACCATGGAGCGCGAGGTGCACCGCATCAGCTACCTCGACATGTGCGTCAAGGGCCAGGTGCGGATGGTCCGGCGGCGCCACGGCGGGGGCTACTTCTCCATCCTCACCCCGGCGCAGGGCACGTCGGCCACCAAGCGCATCGCCTACCGGTCGACGTACGTCCACATCTCGGTGGGCTACCCCGGCGTCAAGTTCCTGCCCGACCTCCAGGAGTACCGCACCAAGTACGACGACTACGTCCGGGTCGTCAACGCGTACGAGCCCCACGAGCAGGTCTACGAGGAGCTGAAGCGCCGTCCCGGCCTGGTGTTGATCCGGGGCGGCGGCATCGTCGCCTCCCGGGTCCTCCAGCGCCTGATCGACGACCGGGACGCCTTCGGCCTCCAGACCCAGATCCTCCACCTGTTCCGCACCTACATCACGGGTTCCCACGGGCCCAACATCTTCCTGCGCCGACCGGGGGGGGACGGCTGGGCCTACCAGGGCTTCAACTGGCCCAAGTCGACCTGGGGCGGGCGCTACAAGGCCCAGTTCGAGAAGCTCGAGGGCGAGGACCGCAAGAAGCTCTACGAGCAGCTCGGCGGCACCAACACCCCGATCCGCAAGAACTGGATGGAACAGCTGGCGCGCGGTCGCAAGGAGGGCTGGTACCGCACCTACATCGGCACCGTCGACTCGGTCGTCCCCGGTTCCGACGGCACCGTCGTGACCAAGGTGAAGGCCAAGGACGGCTCCATCCTCGAGGTCCCCGCCCACTTCGTCATCGACTGCACCGGCCTCGAGGCCGACATCCGCGAGCACCGCCTGTACGCCGACCTGTTCGACCACTCCGGCGCCCAGCGCAACGTCCTCGGCCGGCTCGACACCGAGCGCAGCTTCGAGGTGCGGGGCACCCAGAGCGCCCCGGGCTGCATGTACGCCGCCGGCAGCATGACGCTCGGCAACTACTTCGCCGGCATCGACACCTTCCTCGGCCTCCAGTACGCCGCCGTGCGGATCATGGACGACCTGGCCTCCCGGGGGTTCATCAAGAAGATGGGGCCGGTCCGGAGCGCGACGCAATGGTGGAAGTGGGCCCGGCACAAGGACCTCCCGAAGTGATCGCCACGCCCGCTCCCCTGTCCCGACCGCTCAGAGAGGTGCCCGCATGATCCCCGTGCTGCTGGGCCGCATCCAGACGCGCCTGTTGGCGTCGTTCACGGTCGGCCTGATCTGGACGATCATCATCACGCCGTTCCTGTACATCAACCAGCCGGGGAACCAGGGCTACGCCTTCGTCCTCACCATCGACACGATGGGCGGCGAGAACGCCATCCTCCAGACCTACAAGCTCACCCTCGCCGCCCTGGCCATCACCGCCCTCGTCGGTGCCTTCGTCTGGGAGCCGATCTACCACTTCCTCATGCAGTTCCGGTGGGAGAAGGACTGGCCGGCCTTCTTCCAGCTGCTGGAGGTCGTGCCCGAAGGGCTGTCCACGTTCCTCCTGCTGCACGTCTCGGGCCTCAACCCCTTCGGGGACATCGGGCTCGACAAGGAGCAGTACGTGCCGGTGCTGGCCTACATCTTCCTGTTCTTCACCACCTGGATCGCCGTCTGGCTCTTCGTCAACGGGCCGATGAAGATCTTCTTCGTCCGCTGGCGCTTCCGCGGCGGCCGGCTCATCTGACGAGGGACCCCATGGATCGCATCGCCGACTACCAGTTCATCCAGCCCCTCGGTGAGGGGAGCAGTGGCAGCTACTACCTGGCCGCCGCCCCGCCCCGGCTCGGCATCGCCGCCGACCACGTGGCGGTGAAGGTCCTCCAGGTGGCGGCGGGCGAGGACGCCTTCCACCGCCTCACCCGGGAGCTCCGCACCTTCGCCAAGGTCCGCAGCGCCCACCTGGTCACGCTGTACGACGCCGGGCAGGAGGCCGGGCGCTGCTACTACGCCATGGAGTACTGCCCCGGCGGCTCCCTGGCCCACCCGGCCCGGGAGCTGAGCCGAGCCGACAAGGTGGCGGCGGTGGCCACCGCGGCCCGGGCCGCCAACGACCTCCACGAGGCGGGCATCGCCCACCGCGACATCAAGCCGGCCAACATCCTCCTCACCGACCAGGGGGCCAAGCTCTCCGACCTGGGCCTGGTCCAGGTGCTGGCCCCGGGCCAGACCATCACCGGGCTGGGCGGCATCGGCTCGGTGGAGTACCTCGACCCGGCCATCATGCGCGGCGAGCGGGCCTCGCGCTCCAGCGACATATGGGCCCTGGGCGTCAGCCTCCACCGGGTGCTCAGCGCCCGGGGCGTCTACGGGGACCTGCCCGAGCGCGACCCCCTGCTGGCCGTGCGCCGGGTGCTCTCCTCCCCGCCGACGCTCGATCCCAGCCTGAGCGACACCGAGGCCGAGTTGGTCCGGCGCTGCCTCGACCCCGACCCCGCGGCCCGGTTCCGCACCGCGGCCGAGCTGGCCGACGCCCTCGACGCCCTTGGGAGCACGTCATGAACCTCGCCGACGGACGTCTCGCCACTGCCCCCGGCACCGACGGCCTGGTGTGCCGCACCGCCGGGGCGGTGCTCTTCGTCGCCGCCCGCACGCCGGCCTCCGAGGTCGCCCGCCTGGTGGAGGAGGTCCGCGGCCACGACGAGCCCCAGCCGGCCCGCACCCTGGCCCGGCAGCTGGCCATCCTGGTGGGCGGCGACGCCGACACCAGCCTGCCCGGCTTCGCCCTGGTGGCGGCCTCGCCGGGGGGTGTCTACGTGAAGGCGTATGGCGCCGTGGAGGTCCACCTCCAGGGCACGGCCGGCGAGGAGGTCATCAGCGCGGTGGGCTCCTTCACCGGCGTCGACCGGGAGCTGCCGGGCCCGTTCCACACCATCGCCGCCCACCGGGCCGGCGAGCCCACGCCCGCCCCCGTCTTCGACATCGACCTGCAGTCGGGCACCGCGGCCGGAGCCGGCTTCGCCCTCACCATGCTCGCGTCGCCCACCGACGCCGTGCCGGCCAGCCCCCCGCAGGCCGCCCCGCCCGCGTCGGCTCCACCTCCGTCGGCTGCCCCGCCGGCGGCCGCTCCCCCCGCGGCCGAGCCGTCGCCGGCCCCGCCCCCGGAGGCCGAGAGCATGCCCTACACGGCCTCGGCCTCCACCGAGGCCGCAGCCCAGGAGGCGGCAGCCCAGGAGGCGGCGGCCGCTGAGGCCTGGACCGCCACCGGCGCCCTGGACCAGCCCACCGCCGCCTGGCACCCGCCCACCGACGAGGTCGAGGCGGCCCCCCTCCCGGTGGCCGAGCCGCCGGCCGCCACCCCCCCGCCCGGCGCCGAGGTCCCCTCCGCGCCCGTCGACGCCTCCGAGCCGGCCTGGGGCACCGCGCCTCCTCCCGCGGCTCCCGAACCGGCGTGGGGGAGCGCCCCCGAGACCGGGCCGCCCCCGTCCGAGCCGCCGTCCGCTCCCCCGTCAGGCCTGGAGCCGCCCGTGTCGGCGCCGCCCCACGAGCCCGCCACCCTGCCCCCGACGGCCGTGCCGGAGGCCGGTGGCGCCGGCTTCACGTCCCAGCTGCTGGGCGCCCTCGACCAGGAGGAGCCCGAGGAGCGGGAGCCCCTGCCCCTCGAGCTCGACCCGGCCGAGGTCCGGGCCCCCGACCAGCAGACCAGCGAGGTCCTGGTCCAGGGCGTGGTCTGCTCTCGGGGCCACTTCAACGACCCCCGGTCGCGGTTCTGCTCGTCGTGCGGGATCTCCATGGTGCAGAACACCCAGATCCTCACCCGGGGGCCCCGGCCCCCGCTGGGCGTCATCGTGTTCGAGGACGGGGCCACCTTCTCGCTGGCCAGCGACTACGTGGTGGGCCGCCAGCCGGACAGCAGCCCCCTGGTGCAGTCGGGCGAGGCCCTGCCCCTCCCCGTGGACGACCCGGAGCGCTCCATCTCCCGGGCCCACGCCGAGCTGCGCCTGGTCGACTGGGACGTGCACCTGGTGAACCTGTCGGAGACCAACGGCTCCTTCGTGTGGGACCCCACCTCCAACCAGTGGGTCCCCATCCCCGCCGGCCAGTCGGTGATGCTCACCCCCGGCATGCGCGTGGCCCTGGGCCGTCGCTCCGCCGTCTTCGAGTCCGCCCTCGTCCGCTGACCCACCCCGAACCTGGCACCTTTCCGTACCGCATGGGTACGAAAAGGTGCCGAGAACGGAGGACGGGGGGAGGAGGGTTGGGCGCCACCGCCAACGGTGACGCTGGGCGCCGTGGATGCCGAGTGGAACCCCTTCGGATGGCCGGCCCTGGGACGACTGGCAGCCGAGAGCCACGGGATCCTCACCACTGAGCGGATGCTCGACGCCGGCGTCACGACGCCAGGTCACGGCGTGGGTGCGGAGCGGTCGCCTCGTGCCGATGGCCCGTGGCACCTTCCTGGTGGCCGGCGCCCCCGTCACCTTCGAGGCGCGGGTCCTCGGCGCCGTCTCGGTCCATGGGACCGAGACGTGGGCCTCACACCGGACGGCGGCCGCGCTCTGGCGAGTGCCCGGTTTCCCCGAGGACCACCGCATCGACCTGCTCCGACCGGTCGACGGGAGCAACGAGCGACGGGGGGCGGTGATCCACCGGTCCTCGTCGATCCCGATGGAGCACGTGACCGTCCACCGCCGAATCCCGCTGACCACGCCCGCCCGGACGCTCATGGACCTGGCCGCGACGATCGGCACCTCGCGTCTGGAGCGGGCCGTCGCCGAGTCCGTGCGCCGCGGCCTGTGCTCGGACGCGAGCCTCCGGGTCGTGCTGGCCCGGCTCGGAGGTCGCGGGCGACCTGGCACTCGTCGGCTCCGACAAGTCCTGGAGGCCCGAGATCCGGCCGTGCCCACCTCCTCGGAGCTGGAGGAGCTGGCTCGCGCCACCATCCTCGGTGACGGGCTGACCGAGCCGGAGTGGCAGGTCGACCTCAACGACGGCGAAGGGTGGATCGGTCGCGTCGATGGCGTCTTCCGGTCAGCCCGGCTCGTCATCGAGCTCGACTCCCGGGAGTGGCACGGCCAGCACACCGATCTCCTGGAGGACGCCCGTCGTGATCGACGCCTGACCGCCGCTGGCTACGTGGTCGTGAGGATCCGCTGGTCCGATCTGACCCACCGGAGCGACGCGGTCCTGGCCCAGATCCGCGCCCTGCTCGACGCCCGCACCCCCGCGGCCTGACCCGAACCGACCTGGCACCTTTCCGTACCGCATGGGTACGAAAAGGTGCCGAGAACGGGGGGAGATCAGTCGACGGGGGTGGGGGGGGCGGCCTCGGCGGCGTCGAGGAGGGCCTCCAGGCCGGAGCGTTCCAGCTGGTTGGGGTCGGGGGCCACCAGGAGGACGGGGCAGCCGAGGCGCTCCGCGTCGGGGCGGGCCCGCTCGACCGGTTCCAGGCCCTCGGGGCCGGCGAAGGGGCGGACCACCGCCACGGCACCGGCGGCGGCCTGAGCGCCCTCCACCGTGGCCAGGGTGGAGGCCTCGACCCGGCCGGCCCGGCCCAGGGCGGCCAGGCGATCGAGCGCGGACTGGAGCCGGCGGACGGCCCGGCTGCCGGGGGCCAGGCCGACGACGGTGGGGCCGGTGCCGGCCGGGAGGGCCAGCCGCACGCCGTACTCGAAGGCGGCCACCCCGGGCGCGCCGTCGCCGGCCTCGACCACCGGTGGCCCGTCGGGGGCCACGGCGCCGACCCGGGGCAGCGGGGCCACCACCACTCCGACGTCGGCGGGGCCGGCGGCGACCAGGGCGGCCACCGTCGACACCCAGGCCGGGTCCTCCCGGCGGTCGCCGACGAGCACCAGACGGGCCCCCATGCGCTGGGCCTGGGCGGCGATGTCCTCGGCCAGGGAGTCGGTCCGCTGGGAGAAGGACTGCACCGAGAGGCCGCGGGCCCGCACCCGTTCCTCCAGGCCGCGCAGGGAGTCGAGCTCGGAGGCGATGGTGTCGAGGAAGCTGGACAGCTCCCGACCGCCGTCGGTGGCCTGCTGCTGCTCGAAGGAGGTGAGCACCACCTCGGCCGGCATCTGGGAGGCGGCGATGCCGCACGCCATGTCGACCAGCGGCTCGGCCGACGCCGGGTCGTCGATGGCGACCAGGACCCGGAACGAGATGGCGTCCCCCAACGCGGCCCGCTCGGCCTCGGCGATGTCGTGCTCGATCATCCGGTCCGGGTAGATCTTCTTGAGCAGGGGCGAGGTCATGATCGTGGTGATGATGGCCATGAGCACCAGGGCCGTGAAGAGGGTGTCGTCGAGCACGCCCTTGTCACGCCCGATGGACAGCAGCACCAGCTCGGTCAGGCCCCGGGTGTTCATGAGGGTGCCGATGGCGGCCGAGCGCCGCCACGACATGCCCTGGAACCGCCCGGCCACCGTGGCCCCCACGAACTTGCCCACACAGGCCACGGCCACGATGGCGGCCAGCACCCCCAGGAAGCTGCCGATGGAGACCTTGCCGACCTTGGCGTTGAGCCCGGTGACGATGAAGAAGAGCGGCAGGAGGAGGAGCACGGCGATGCTCTCGATGCGCTCCAGGATCTTGTGGGTGAACTCCTCGGCCCCGTCGCGGGGGAACACCACGCCGAGCATGAAGGCCCCGAAGATCGAGTGGATGCCGATCTTGGACGTGCAGTAGGAGGCGACGAGCAGCAGGCCGAGCACGGCGGCCAGCACGTCGGGGGTGAGGGTGCCCGCGGCCTTGAACCGGGCATTGAGCTTGGCCAGCACCGGCTTCACCGCGACCGACATGAGGACGCCGAAGCCGATGGTCAGCCCCATCACCCGGAACAGGTGCACGGCGGGGTTGCCGCCCCCGTCCCCGGTGGTCGACTCGATGACCGCGGTCACCAGGGCCAGCAACGACCAGGCCAGGATGTCGTCGATGGCCGCGCAGGCCAGCGCCACCGCGCCCACCGTGGTGCCCTGCATGCGTCGCTCGTGGAGGATCCGGGCCAGCACCGGGAAGGCCGTGACCGACATGGACGCGCCGATGAAGAGGGCGAAGGGGATGAAGTCGATGCCGTCGGGCAGGTAGGTGTCGTGGATGGCCCAGGCCAGGCCGAAGCCGAGGGCGAAGGGGAAGATCACCGAGGTCAGCGAGACCCCGGCCGCCAACCGCTCCTTGCCCTTGATCAGCTTCATGTCCAGCTCCAGGCCGACCACGAACATGAAGATGATGAGGCCCACCTCGGCCAGCACCTTCAGGAAGGGCCGGGCCTCGGCCGGGAACAGCGTGTCGCTGAGGGGCTCACTCAGGTTGAACAGCTCGGTGATGGTGCCCGAGCCCAGCAGCATCGGCCCGAGGGCCAGGCCGGCAAGGATCTCCCCGACCACCGGGGGTTGGCCGATGCGTCGGAAGAGGGCCCCGATCAGGCGGGCCACCACCAGGATGATGGCCACGTCGAGGAGGACCCAGGCCACGGTGGCCTCGTCCACTCCCCCACCGGCGGCAAGGATCAGCCCCGACATCGCTCCTCCATCTCCGGGGTCGCCCCGGCTCTGCGCCGGCCACCCGGCCGGATCAGGCGGGGCACACAGTACGACTCCCGCCCACCGGCCGCGCCCGAGACCGGCAGGGGACCCGACCCCCGGCTCAGCGGGCCCCGACCGGCCAGGGGAAGAGGGCGGCAGGAGGCAGGTCGAGGGCGGCGGCCAGGCGGAGCTTGAGCTTGTCGTGGGGGCAGATCTCGCCGTGCTCGACCTTGCTGATGGTCTGCTGGGACACGCCGCACGCCCGGGCCAGGGCCAGCTGGCTGAGGCGCCGGCTGCGGCGGGCGTCGGCGACGCGCATGCCCCACTCGTCCGTGGGCACCTCGGCGAGGGCAGGTGGGGCGATGACGCGGATGGTGACGTCGAGCGGGGAGGGCATGGTCGAACTATGACCCGTGGAGGGCGAGAGTGAACTCGTTTCCAGCGTGAAACGTCGGACTGGGGTGGAAAAAGCGTCTGACCAGGACACGAGACGCAGGGTTCACGCCTGGCAGGCGTGGAACACTGGCTCGGTGCCCTCCTCACCCCGCACCGCTCTGGCCGAGCGGCTCCGCGCCGAGCTCAGAGCGTCCGGCGTCAGCCAGGCCAGCCTGGCCGAACAGGTCGGCGTCAGCCAGCAGACGGTCTCGAAGTGGCTGACGGCCGAGACCCAACCGAGGCCCAAGCTGCTGGGGGCGCTGGCCCGGGCGCTGGGGATGGACGTCAACGAGCTGTCGGCGGCCCTGGTCGCCGACGACGCCGACCCGCCGTCACCCGATCGACTGACCGAGATGCGGGTGGCGGCCCTCGATCGGCGCATCCGGGACCTCTCGCCCGACCAGCTGTCCCGGCTCGAGGCCTACGTGCGCGGGCTGCTCGACGGCCGGAGCTGACCGGCGGTGGAGCTGGCGGACCAGGCTCCCGACCCGCCCTGGGACCCGTGGGCCGCCCTCCGGGCCCGGCCCCACGTCGAGCTGCGCTTCGCCCCGGAGGCGGCCCTGACCGGGGGCGCCATGCTGGTGTCGGGGCCGGGTCGGGCCATCGTCGTCCTGGACCCGGCGCTGGATCGGCGGGCCCGGCGCTGCGCCCTGGCCCACGAGCTGGTCCACGAGGAGCGGGGCGGCGGCTGCGACGGCCACGGCCTGCCGGAGTGGTTGGACGACGTCGTCGCCCGCGACGAGGCCGCCGTCAACCGGGAGGTGGCGATCCGCCTCGTGCCCCGCCGTGCCCTGCAGCACCTGGTCGAGCAGCGCGGCGGCCTGGGTGAGGGCGTGGCCCCGTGGGAGGTGGCCGACGCCTTCGACGTCGACGACACGGTCGCCGCCCTGGCCCTCAGCCTGCTGGCCGCGGCGCCGGCCTGAGGCCCGGCGGAAGGGGTCGGCCCGGGGCGGGTGCCGGCCTGCCCTAGGGTCGGGCGCCGTGAGCGCCGCCGCCCCCGCGCCCCCGACCCCGGTGGTCGCCACCGCCGGGGTGGTGAAGTGGTGGGGGTCGACCCTGGCCCTGGCCGGGGCCGAGGTGGTGGTGGGCACGGGCGTGACCGGGCTGCTGGGCGCCAACGGCTCGGGCAAGACGACCCTCTTCGGCCTGCTGCTCGGCCTGCACCGCCCCGACGAGGGGACGATCCGGGTGCTGGGCCTCGACCCCACCGAGGCCGGCCCCGAGGTGCGGGCCCGGGTGGGCTACTCCCCCGAGCACCACTCGCTGCCCCCCGACGTGAAGGCGGTCGACTTCGTGCGCCACGTGGGCGAGCTCCACGGCCTGCCCCGGCGCGAGGCCACGGGCCGGGCCTCGGACGTGCTGTGGCAGGTGGGCCTGGGCGAGGAGCGGATCCGCCCGCTGGGCACCATGTCCACCGGGCAGCGCCAGCGGGTCAAGCTGGCCCAGGCCATCGTGCACGACCCCGTCCTGGTCCTGCTGGACGAGCCCACCGAGGGCCTCGACCCCGTGCAGCGGGACGACATGCTGGCCCTCATCCGGCGGGTGGGCCACGACTTCGGCATCCACGTGATCCTGTCCAGCCACGTCCTCGACGAGGTCGAGCGGGTGGCCGACGGGGCGGTGATCCTCCACGCCGGGCAGGTGGTGAGCAGCGGGTCGCTCTCCGAGCTGCAGGCGTCGAGCACGGGCGGCGTGGTCCTGGAGGTGGCCGGCGACCCCGAGCCGTTCTACGCCGCCATCCGGTCCCACGGCGTGCCCCTCTACGTGGACGGGGACCGGATCTTCGTCGAGGGCGGTGAGGACGCCTTCGACCTGGTGCGGGACGAGCTGGCCCGCCTGGACCTGCCCGTGCGCCGGCTCGAGCCCCGCCGCCGGTCGCTGGAGGAGGTCTTCCTGTCGGCCGGCCTCACCGGTGGGCAGGCCCGGGCCGGGGCGACGTCGTGACCACCCCGACCGACCCGGCCCCCCGGGCCCGCATCATCGACCGGGGGTACCGGACCTACACCGGCCCGCGCACCGCCGTCCGCGGGGCGTTCACCACCGTCTGGCGCCAGAGCGTCCAGCGGGCCCTGGGGCTGCGCCGCTCGGCGTGGGCCAAGATCCTGCCGCTGGCCGCGGTGGGCATCTCCTACGTGCCGGCCATCGTCTTCGTGGGCCTGGTGGCCCTGCTCCCCGACGTCGACGCGGCCGAGATCGAGCTGCCCAGCTACGGCGACTACTTCCCCTTCATCCAGGCCGCCATCGTCCTGTTCATCGCCTTCGTCGGGCCCGAGGTGCTGTGCACCGACCGGCGCACCGGCATGCTCGGCATCTACCTGGCCTCGCCCCTCACCCGGGACAGCTACCTGCTGGCCAAGGCGGCGGCCACCGCCGCGGTGCTGGCCCTGGTGACCATCGGGCCCCCGCTCCTCATGCTGGTGGCCAACGTGCTCCAGGGCGTCGGGCCCGACGGGCCGGCCGGCGTGGCCGGGACCCTGGCCCGGGTGGTGGGGGCGGGGGCGGTCATGGCCGTCCTGTTCACCGCCGTGTCGATGGGGGTGTCGTCCCTGACCGACCGCAAGGCCTTCGCCACCGCCGCCCTGCTGCTGATGCTGGTGGTGTCGTCGCTGTTCCTGTCCGTGCTGATCGAGGCCACCAGCCTGCCCGAGGGCCTCCAGGCCCTGAGCCTGGTGACCGGGCCGTTCAACCTGGTGCAGCTCATCCACGGGGAGCGGCCCGCCATCCCCGAGATCACCCTGGCCGGGGCGGCCGCCGGGGCGGCGGCGTGGACGCTGCTCGGTGCCGCCGTGTGCCGGGTGCGCTACCAGCTCCTGCAGGTGACGCGGTGACCGCCCCGGTGGCGGCCCCGGCGGTGGGCCCGGCGGTGGACGAGGGGACCGCCATGGTGGAGGTCGAGGGGTGCAGCCGCTGGTTCGGCGACGTGGTCGCCGTGTCGGAGGTGACGTTCTCGTTGGGGGCCGGCGTCACCGCCCTGCTCGGCCCCAACGGGGCCGGCAAGTCGACCCTGCTCCGGCTGCTGTGCGGGCTGGTCCCCCCGGCCCGGGGCACGGTGCGGGTCCTGGGGCGCGACCCGCGGCGCGACGTCGAGGTCCACCGCCACCTGGCCCTGGTGCCCCAGCAGGAGACGGTGTTCGACCGCCTCACCGCCCTGGAGCTGGTCGAGACCTGCGCCGCGCTGCGCGGCGTGGCCTCACCCCGGGAGGCGGCGGCCCACGCCCTCTCGGTGGTGGAGCTGGACCCGGGCGACCCCCGCTCCCTGCCCACCTACTCCCGGGGCATGCGCCAACGGGTCAAGGTGGCCCAAGCCATCGTCCACGAGCCGTCGGTGATCGTCCTCGACGAGCCGCTGACCGGGCTCGACCCCCGGCAGCGTCGCCACATGACCGACCTGTTCCACCGCCTCGGCGACGAGGGGCGGTGCGTCGTCGTGTCCAGCCACGTGCTCGAGGAGGTGGAGCGCTTCGGGTCGAACGTGCTGGTCATCGTGCAGGGCCGCCTGGCCGCCGAGGGCGACTTCCGGGCCATCCGCGACCTGATGGACGACCGGCCCCACCGCATCCGCCTGCGCACCGACCGGCCCCAGGAGCTGGGCGGCCGCCTGCTGGCCGCCCGCCAGGTCATCGGCCTGGAGATCGTCGACACCGACATCGTCATCGTGGAGACCGACCGGGTCCACGACTTCCGCCGCACCGTGGCCGCCGCGGCCCGCGACGAGGGGGCCCGGCTGTGGGAGGTCGTCCCCCTGGACGACGACCTCGACTCGGTGTTCCGCTACCTGGTGGGCCGCTGATGGCCGCGCCCCCGATGCTCGCCCCCCCGGCCCAGGGGTCGCCCCGGGGCGCTCTGGGCCGGCTCTACGTGGTGTTCCTGCGCCACCAGCTGACCTGGGGCCGGGCCGTGGTCATCGCCGCCCTGGGGGGCGTGGCCGTGCTCATCGGCCTGGCCGTGCGGGCCGGGGCCGACGACCCGGTCACCACCGGCACCGAGTTCATCAACAACTTCGCCTTCACCACCGTGGTGCCCATCTGCGCCCTGGTGTTCGCCAGCTCGGCCCTGGGCGACACCGTCGACGACCGCACCCTGGTGTACCTGTGGCTCACCCCGGTGGCCCGCTGGCGCATCGCCGCCGCCGCCAGCCTGGCCTCGGTCACCGTGGCCCTGCCCCTCGTGTTCGTGCCCCTGGTGCTGGCGGCCACGGCCACCGGCGCGGGGTCGGCCCTGGTGGGTGGCACCGCGGTGGCGACCATCGTGGGCGTGGTCGGCTACGCCGGGGTGTTCACCGCCCTGGGCCTGCGGTTCCGGCGGGCCCTGGTGTGGGGCATCGCCTACATCCTGGTGTGGGAGGGCTTCGTGGCCACGGCCAGCGAGACGGCGGCCAAGCTCTCGATCCGGGCCTACACCGCCTCGGTGCTGTCCCAGTACACGGGTGTGGGCCTGCGCCTGGGCACCCTCACCCTGGCCTCGGCCATCGTGGTCCCGCTGGTGGTGGGCGTGGCCTTCACCGCCCTCACCGGCTGGCTCCTGGGCCGCGTCGACGTCGACTGAGCGGGTGGCGGCGGAGGAGGCGACGCCGGCGGCCATCCTGCGGCTGGCGGTCCCGGCCCTGGGGGCGCTGGTGGCCGAGCCGCTCTACGTCCTGGCCGACACGGCCATCGTGGGCCACATCGGGACCCCGCAGCTCGGGGGGCTGGGCGTGGCCTCGACCATCCTCCTCACCGGCTACACCACCTTCGTCTTCCTGGCCTACGGCACCACCGGCGCCGTGGCCCGGCGGGTCGGGGCCGGCGACCCCCGGGGGGCGGGCGGCGGCGGCCCGGGCCACCGGCCGCACCATCCTGTGGTGGGGGCTGCTGGGCGGGGTGGGCACGGGGTTGGTGGTGCTGGCCGTGCGGGTCCCGCTGGCCGGGCTGTTCACCGACGACCCGGCGGTGGAGGCCATGACCGCCGACCTCCTGGTGTGGGTGGCCGCCCTCCAGCCCATCGCCGGGGTGGCCTTCACCCTGGACGGCATCCTCATCGGGGCCGGCGACCTCCGCTACCTGGCCCGGGCCATGGTGGCCGTGGCGGTGGGCTTCCTGGGCCTGGCCCTCGCCGTCCTGGCCCTCGACCTGTCGGTGGCCTGGCTGTGGGCCGCCGTCCGCCTGATGATGGCCGGGCGGGCCGTCCCCCTCCTGGTCCGCTTCCACCGGGGCCGCTGGGCCGTCCTCGGCGCCGATCACCCCTGACCGCCACCCAGGCGGGGCTGATAGGCCGGTGGGCCCCCTACTGGCAGGAGGTGAACAGGTCGACGATCTCGGCCGGCGGGGCCTCGCCGGCCGCGATGTCAGCCTCCAGCTCGGCCAGCTCGGCCAGCGTGTAGGTCGACTCCAGGCTGTCGAGCACGCAGGTGCAGACGCTCTCCTCCACGTCGCCCGCGGTGCAGGCGTCCACGAAGTTGGTGCGCACCTGCTCGGGGAAGGTGCTGGCCGTGCTGCCGGTCGGCTCCGGGGCGGAGCTGGCCGTCGTCCCCTCCGACACGGGGGCCGGGGCACCCGCCGCCGTGGTGGTGGTCGACCCCGACGAGGAGGACTCGCCCCCGCTGGCCAGGGCGGCCAGGCCGATGATGAGCGCCACCACCACCAGGGCCACCACGGCCACGATGGCCACGATCTTGCCGCCGTTGCCGGGCGCCCCCCCACCGCCGGAGGAGTAGCCGTGGGTCCCGGTGGCCGGGGCGTAGGAGCCGGTCTGGCCGTACCCGGCGGCGCCGTAGGCGCCGGTGGACGGGTCGCCGGCCCAGGTCCCCGACTGCGGGTAGGCCGGCTGCGGGGCCGGCGTGCCCGGCCCGTAGCCGGGGGGCGCCGGGGTCCCGTACGCCGGCTGCGGGGGCGGGGTGTAGGCCGGGGCGGGCGGGGGCGTCGCCGGCGGGGCGGGAGCGGGTGACGGGCCGGCCCCGTCGGGGCCGAGGGCCTCGGCCCCGGCCGCCACCGCGGCGGGGGGCAGGGCCGGGAGCAGGTCGGGATCGGTGTGGAGGGGCGAGGTGGAGATGCCCCGCCGCTCCTGGAGGTGCTGGGCCCACTGGGCCACCTCCAGGGCGGTGGCCGGCCGCTTCTCCGGGTCCTTGTCCATGAGGGTGTGGATCAGGAGGCCCACGTCCGCCGGCACGTCGTGCTCGTCGAGGGGCGGCGGGTCCTCGGTGTTGACCCGGTACATGATCGCCACCACCGACTCGTCCGCGTCCTTCACGAACGGGGTGCGGCCGCTGGCCACGGCGCAGAGCATGGCGCCCAGGGCGTAGATGTCGCTGGCGGTGGAGGCCCGGGCGCCCCGCAGGACCTCGGGGGCGGTGTAGGCCACGGTGCCGGTGATGACCCCGGTGGCGGTGCGCTGGCTGTCGCCGAAGCGGGCGATGCCGAAGTCGGCCAGCTTGTAGTCGCCGATGCGGGAGGTGAGGACGTTGGCCGGCTTGATGTCGCGGTGGAGGATGCCGGCCTGGTGGGCGGCCCCCAAGGCGTCGCACATCTGCACCGCCACCCGCAGCACCTCCTCCCAGGGTGCGTGGCCGTGGTCGCCCAGCTTGGCCTGGAGCGAACCGGACGGCAGGTGCTCCATGGCCAGGAAGGGCAGGCCCACGTCGGTGGCCCCGGCGTCGTAGACGGTGACGACGTGGGGGTGCCACGACAGCGAGCCGATGGCCTGGCACTCGGCCTCGAAGCGGCGCTTGGCGTCGTCGTCGGAGGGGTCGACGTTGGTGAGCACCTTGAGGGCCACGGTGCGCCGCAGCTTGGGCTGGTTGGCCCGGTAGACCACGGCGAAGCCGCCCCGGCCCAGCTCGCGCTCGACCTCGTAGCCCGGGACGGACATGCCGCCCTTGAGGGGGTTGTCACTCATCCGGCGGTCACGTCCCTGTCGCTCGTCTCCGAGACCCACCCACGGGTCCCGGCCGATGCTACGCAACCCCGGCCCGGTCGGGGCGACCGGGCCCGGTGGAAGGGGATCCCCACCCACTGCGAGGCGGACGGGACCCCGTCCCGAGGAAGCGGCAGCAACCAGGCATCGGGCCGGACGGTCATCGGGCGACCGGGGAAGTCACGCTCCCGGGGGCGTGACTTCCCCGGTGCCACGACGGGGAGGCAGGACCGTCCTGCCTCCCCGGGGGCGGGCGTCGTCAGTCGTCGCCGACGAAATCGGCCAGGCCGAGACGGTCGACGTGGTCCCAGTCGTCGTGGTCGGCGAGGGGGGTGATGACCCCGTCAGCGGTGAAGTCATGCGGGTAGGGGGTGGTGTCGATGATGCCGTCGTCGTCGAAGTCGAAGTCGACGCCGTTGCAGATCCCGGTCAACTCGTCGAGGGCCGCCTCGTCGATGGTGGGCCGGGTGCCGGTGGAGTAATCCAGCCACATCGGTCCGGTCCAGGGGGCGTAGTTGTTGTCGCGGCAGGAGTCGTCCAGGCCGGTCATGTACATGTAGTTCATGACCGAGACGTAGTTGGGCTTCCAGTTGATCGACGTCTTGGACACGCAGTTGGAGTCCTGAGGCGGGTCATCGCACAGCCACGACGGTCCAGGGAGGCCCTCATGGGTTCCGGCATGGCTGAGACCGAGGTTGTGGCCCATCTCGTGCATGAGATGTCCGGGGTAACCGAGGGCGTTGCCGTTACCGCAACCGCCACTGACGTAGGTGTCGTCGCCTCTCATCTCGGCGGTGGAGGCCCAGCCGTTGCCGCTGTGGGCGATGGAGTAGTGGAAGATGTCCTTGCGGATCGGGTCGAAGTGGACCGCCTTGGTCGCCGCAAAGTGCGAGCCGCCCACGTTCTGGCCGGTGAACCGGCCGTCGAGGGTGCCATCGGGGTCGGGGACCTGGGTGCCGCCGGTGAAGAGTCCACCTTGGCCCCGGTCGACGATGACGTTGATCCCGGTGCTGCCATCGGGGTTGGTGACCGGGGCGTCGGCAAACGCGGTGACCATGGGGGCGAGCTTGGTGGTGGTGGGCTGGATGGAGCAGGTGGCATTGCTGATCCAGTCGGTCTCGATGAGGAGGTCCTTGCGGGTCGGGCGAGCGCCCATGCCGATGAGGTTCAGACCCGGCCGGCCCAGGACCTCCTCCCCGTCGCTGATGCCGTCGTTGTCGGTGTCGGGGTTGGCCGGATCGGTCCCCGCGTCGCTGGCGCTGGTGTAGGTACCGTCGTCGGTCTCCAACGCGTCGGGGAGGCCGTCGCCGTCGGTGTCAGCGGTGGGATGGCACCACAACGACCCCGACCCACCGTGCGAGGTGGTGGTGATGGTCGTGGTCCGGTTCCCCTTCGTGCCCGACAGCGGGCCGCTCCAGTGCTGCTGGGCGTCGCGGGCCGTGACCACGATCGTGTAGCTGGTGCTGGCGGCCAAGCCGGTGATGTCACACGAGCGCACCGACGCCGGGACCAGGGCCACCACGGTGCCGGAATAGGTGGTCAGGTTGATCTGATACGACGCGGCCGGGTCGCCGCCGGTGGTGGCGTCCCACTCGATGCGCACCAACGGGCCCCGGGTGGTGGCGTCCACGGTGGTGCCCGGATTCCAGTACGGCGCGTTCTCCGGCACCGGTGGCGACGGATCACACGCCGCCGCCGTCACCACCACAACCAGGGCCGACAACACGACCCCCAGGACAGGTCGCCACCGACGGCGAGGACGAAGGGACAGACACACTTTCTGGAACATGGGATGACCTTTTCGGATCGATGAGGGAACAAGAGGGCGGCCGACGGTCCGCGGGCGTCCGCCCGGCGAGCAATGGCCCCGCGCCCGGAGAGGCCGCCCGCCGTTCGTGTGGCCACCGTTCGGGCCGGACCGCCATCTGCCGTTGGGTGGCTGCCGCCCGCCCCGGGGGGAGGGGCGGGCGGCAACCACGGAGCCCACGAAGGGAAGCGACGCCGGCAGGTGCATCGAACCCGGGCTCGAACCGACACGCCCCCAGCAGGGGCATGTCGGGACTCACCCGGCCCCTCGGCTCTCGTGCCGAGGGGCCGGGACCATCAGGGTGCGGGTCAGTCGTCGAGGTTGGGGAAGTTCTGCGCCCGCGTCGAGAACTCGGGACGACCGATCAGCTCGGCGTAGAGCCCGGAACGATCACCCGTGGCCCGCAAGAACACGATCCCCTCGGCCCGCTCCCCCGGGAACGGCGCCCGATCGAGGATCTCGCCGTAGGACGAGGTCACGATACGACCCAGCGGTTCATCCAGCCTGGCCAACGTGATCACCAGCGTCCGACGCCACACCCCAGCGGACAGGCGACTCTCCCAATGGGCCAAGCCCGGCCCATCCGGTGCCCGGCCCAGCAGCCGCTCGTAGACCCGGGTCACGAACCCGGTGTCGGTCGACCCGGCCTTCTCCCAGAACTCCTCCGACGATCCCAGCTCCGCCAGCAACCGGTCATACCGGCCGTCGGCCTGCAACCGACCTACCCAGAACGCCCGACCCGGCCCGTCGGGGTCCCGGCCCAGCATGGTCTCGTAGGCATCGTCGACCACCCGGCCCACGGCCTCGGGCGTCCGAGCGATGGCGCGAGCGAAGGACGCAGGCGAGGCCCCGCCGTCGAGGCGAGCGGTCCAGTGATCGAACCCGGCCTGGTCCGGGCACCGACCCAGCAGCTCCAGGTACACCAGGCGCACCACCGCCCCGTTCCCCCCGGCGGCGAAGTCCGGACAATCGTGCTCCGGCAAGACCGTGTGAGGCACCACCTCCGACTCCAGCATCGCCGACAGAGGCTGCGGGAAGAACCGCGCGCTCAAGCTGTGACCACCCACAGCCAGGCGTCGCGTCGACAACGACGCCGTCCGACCCGACACCGGCACCACACCGATCGTCGAGGCACCGTCACGGAACTCCACCACCCCCGCCGCCAGCTCATCGCCGACATCCGCGGTCACCACCACCGCATCACCCGCACGCGACACCCCCGCCGGAGCCACCGACACCTCCACCCCCGACACCCGCACCCGACCCAACTCCACTGCGCCCCCGACCGGGGTGCACAGGAAGGTGACCGGGAGGGGGAATGCGTTCGAGAAGGTCTCGATCTGGATGGAGTCGAGGGTGACCGGCACGACCTCGCCCACCGCGCCCTCGACGCGGACGGTCCCGGTCTCACCCCGAGGATCGATGACCTGGTCGATGTCGGCCGTGGCCGGGTTGGGGGTGTTGGGCATGCGGGATCCGAAGGACCGGCTCACCGCGGTGGCCGCCCCACTGCCGGCCGGACCGAACCCGAAGGCCACGCCCAGCAACGTGGGATCACCGACCTGGGTGATGGCGTTGTCAGCGAGCAGGCCGTTGAAGGCGTTGGTGGTGGTGCCGCTCCGATCGGTCAGGACCCGGACGGCGAGATGATCGAGAAGGACATCGGTGCCGGACGGGATCGCCGACGGCAGGTTGGCCTGAGCGACGACGTTGGCCCGGAACCTCACTGGCGGGGCCGACTCGGCTCGACACTCATAGACGGTGCCCGCCGCAGGGACCACGGTGATGGGCACCGAAACCTGTGACGGCTCGAACACCGCGTCGCCGGAGTACCGCACCGTGACCTGACGCGTGCCGGTGCGGGCGTTGGGCGGGAGCTGGAACATCACCGATGGGGTGGAGTTGCTGGACCCGCCCAGAGCGATGCGCGGCTGGTCGCCGGGGTTGAGCAGGCCCGCCGAGACCAGGGCGATGCCGACCGGATCCCCATCGACGAGGACGTCGAGGAAGCCGACCGGGACAGCCCCCGTGCCCGTCGAACGGACGTTGCCGGGGGACACGACGATGGTCTGGCCCTGTCGGGCCGTGTGGGGCGAGATCGGCGGGATGGCCAACACACCGAGGGTCAGCGTGGTCGGGGTCCGGGTGGCGCCGACCAGCGTGGTCGCCACGGTGCCACGGACCAGGGCCCCCGGCGACGGCGCGGCGGCGAGCCCCGAGCCTGGGGGCACCAACTCGAAGGCCACGTGCAAGGGTCCGGTCGAGGGCGTCTGCGGGTTGGGGGCACCAGCGCTCACCCGCAGGCGGGTGGAGATGACGTCCCCGGGCGCGATGTCCAAGGTGCTCACGCGACCGACGACGGTGAAGAGGCTCGGGGCTGCGGCCAGAGCCACCGGTTCCCAGCTGCCGTCCTTGAAGATCTCGACCGAGATCATCTGGGGATTGAGGTTGTTGCCCGGGTTGCGGGTCGCGGTGAGGTCGAGGTGGGCGCCCGTCACGGGGGCGGTGAAGTCGGTGGCGTTGATGTCGATGGTGAACTCGGCGGGTCCCGAGCCGACTTCGATGTAGGGCGGGAGGGTGGAGGTGATGAGGGGTGGCGCGGTCACCAGGTGACCGACCTCGTTCGAACCCGAGGGGCTGAAGGGCGCCAGGCCTCGATAGCGGGCGGTGAGGGTGCGGACGCCGGCCGACAGAGTGGTGGTCGTAACCGTTGCCTGACCTGATCCGTCGAGGTCCGCAGACGCGATGGGGTCCCCGTCGGCATAGAACTCGACGACGCCCGCCAACTCGTCACCGTTGGCCGCGGCTTCGCTGCACTCAGGGTCTGCTGCCACCGTCTCCACGGTGGCGTCGAGCTGCACCGCCTCGCCCAGAGGTGACGTGTCCTCGGGGAGGACGGCCATCAGGGTGGTGGTGTCGCACCCAGGGGGCGGGGGGAGGGGAAGATGGCCCTGGAGGCTGAGGCTGAGGCGGTGCCCCGGCCCGGCCAGTTGTTCGTTGATGGCCTCGACGATGATGTCAGCGCAGTCGTCGGTCTCGACGAGGGCGGGGACGGTGAAGTCGGCGTCGGTGACCGTGACCGTGCCGGCCCCGGGGTCGTAGGGGGCACCCTCCGCGGCGCGCAGGTTCAGGTCGACCGGAGTAGCAGTGCAGTCCCCGGGGATCCCGATCGGCGTGGTGCCGCCCTCGGGCACGACCTCGACATGGAGGTCGACGGTGACGGCCAGGTCGAGGACGAGGCGGCCGTCGGAGTCGACGGATCCGGTGGCCGGCGCGGCCGGGGAGAAGGTGACGTCGATGAACGCGGTCGCCGTCAGCAGCTCGGTGACCGGGCGTTCGAAGGACAGTTCCGGGGTGGTCAACGCCCCAGCGGTGATGGCCCCGGACTCGGTGTCCACGGTGCCGGAGATGGAGGTCGGGTGCTCCATGGCGACCGGTTCGGCGTCCCGGATGGCCAGCTCTCCTTCGACCATGGAGAGCGTGAAGTTCTCATTCGCTCGGGGCGAGCTCTCAGCCCCGGGGGCTGCAGCTACCCCTGGGGGGGGGGGACAAAAGCGAAGGCAACCGTCGACACGACCGCGAGGGTCAGTGCAACGAGCGAACGTCTGGACAACATGATGAGGAGTTCCCCCTGTCGATGAACAAACCAGCTTCGACACTCGGCAGACACATGAGGGTCCGGCAAGCCGTCATCGCCACCCTTCCAGACCAAACCTTGCTGAACCTGCGCGATGTGCCTTTCAGAAGCAAAGAGGCGGACGCCGTCACGGCACGAGGGCGGGCCCGAGAGCGGCTCCCGTCGCCGCCGGGCGACCGGGGGACCCGAGGTCAGAGGCCGGCGCGCTGGCGGAGCAGGGCGGTGACGGCCTTGCCGTCGGCTTGGCCCTTGCTGGCCCGCATGACCTGGCCCACGAAGAAGCCGGTGAGCTTGCCCCGGGCCCGGTCGTCGCCGGTGCGGAACTGCTCCCACTCCTCCGGCCGCTCGGCGATCACCGCGTCGACCAGGGCCTCCAGGGCCCCGGCGTCCATGGCCTCGAAGCCGTGGGCGGCGGCGATGTCCTCGGGGGTGGCGTCGCTGGTCAGCATCTCGGCCAGGACGGTCTTGGCCTGGGTGGCGGTCAGGGCCCCGGAGGTCTCCAGGGCGATGACGTCGGCCAGCCGCTCGGGGGCCAGGTCGGCACCGCCCTCGCCGGCCAGGTTCTGGCTGACGTGCACCAGCACCCGGGCCGGGTCGGCCCCGACCTCGATGGCCTCGTGGGCCTGGGCGTCCTGGTCGCGCTCGACGATCAGGGCCACCGTCTCGTCGGGCAGCGCCACCTCGGCGGCGTCGGCCAGCTTGCGGCGCCGGGCCGCCGGCATGGGGGGCAGGGCGGCGCCGATGGCCGAGACCCACGCCGGGTCGGGGTCGACGGGCAGGAGGTCGGGCTCGGGGAAGTACCGGTAGTCGTCGGCCTCCTCCTTGGAGCGCATGGTGCTGGTGCGCCCCTCCTCCTCGTTCCAGTGCCGGGTCTCCTGGACCACCCGCTCGCCGGCGGCCAGCAGGTCGGCCTGGCGGCGGGCCTCGTACTCGATGGCTCGGCCCAGGCTGCGCAGCGAGTTGAGGTTCTTGATCTCGCACCGGGTGCCCAGCGCGTCGGTGCCCACCGGGCGGACCGACACGTTGGCGTCGACCCGCAGCGAGCCCTCCTCCATCTTCCCGTCGCTGACCCCGGCCGCCACCAGGATGGCCCGCAGCTCGGACACGTACTGGCGGGCCTGCTCCGGGGTGCGGACGTGGGGCCGGGACACGATCTCCAGCAGGGGCACGCCGGCCCGGTTGTAGTCGACCAGGGAGTACTCGGCGCCGGTGATGCGGCCGTCGCCCCCCACGTGGGTGGACTTGCCGGTGTCCTCCTCCAGGTGGGCCCGCTCGATGCCCACCACGTGCCCGCCGGGGAGCTCCAGGCTGCCGTCGGACACGATGGGCAGGTCGTACTGCGAGATCTGGAAGTCCTTGGGCATGTCGGGGTAGAAGTAGTTCTTCCGCGAGAACACCGAGCGGCGCACCTCGCCCCCGGTGGCCAGGCCGAAGCGGATGGCCAGCTCGACGGCCTTCTCGTTCACCACCGGGAGCGTGCCCGGGAGCCCCAGGGTGACGGGATCGATGTTGGTGTTGGGCGCGTCGCCGAAGTGGTTGGGCGCCCCGGAGAACATCTTGGTCACCGTGGCCAGCTCGGCGTGGACCTCCAGGCCGCACACCAGCTCATAGGTCGTGCCCCCGGCCTCCACGGTCAGGACCTCGTCGCTGTCCACGGTGGCCAGCGGGGTGACCGCCGGGCTGTCCACGACGGGGTCCTTCACGGTGCCGCCTCCTCGATGGCCCGGGCAGTGCGGAGCAGGTCGACCTCGCCCAGGGCCGGGGCCATGACCTGCACGCCGATGGGCAGGCCGGCGCCGTCGGCCCCGAACGGGAGCGAGATGGCGGGGTGGCCGGCCAGGTTGGACGGGATGGTGCACACGTCGTTGAGGTACATGGTGAGCGGGTCGGCCGTCTTGTCGCCCAGGGGGAAGGCGGTGGTGGGCGACGTGGGCGACAGGAGCACGTCGCAGCGCTCGTAGGCGGCGGCGAAGTCGCGGGCGATGAGGGTGCGGACCCGCTGGGCCTGACCGTAGAAGGCGTCGTAGTAGCCGGCCGAGAGGGCGTAGGTGCCGAGCATGATGCGCCGCTTCACCTCGGCCCCGAAGCCCCGGGTGCGGGTGGCCACCATCATCTCGTGGGTGGTGGGGGCGTCGACCCGCAGCCCGTAGCGGACGCCGTCGAAGCGGGCCAGGTTGCTGGAGGCCTCGGCCGGGGCGATCAGGTAGTAGGCCGAGAGCCCGTAGGTGACCGCCGGGACCGACACGTCGGTGACGTGGGCCCCGGCCGCGGCCAGGGCGTCGGCCGCCTGCCGGGTGCGAGCCGCCACCTCGGGGGCGACGCCGTCCATGTCCAGCATCTCGGTGACCACGCCGACCCGCAGGCCCCGGACCCCGTCGTCGAGGTGGGCCAGGAGGTCGGGCAGGGCCTCCGACGTGGACGTGGCGTCGCGGGGGTCGTGGCCCCCGATGACCTGGAGGGCCAGGGCGGCGTCGGCCACGGTGCGGGAGAAGGGGCCGACCTGGTCGAGGCTGGAGGCGAAGGCGATGAGGCCGTAGCGGCTGACCCGCCCGTAGGTGGGCTTGAGGCCCACCACCCCGCACAGGGCGGCGGGCTGGCGGATCGAGCCCCCGGTGTCGGACCCGAAGGCCAGGGGCGTGAACCCGGCGGCCACCGCCGCCGCGCTGCCCCCCGACGACCCGCCCGGCACCCGGGTGACGTCGACGGGGTTCCGGGTGGGCCCGTAGGCCGAGTTCTCGGTGGAGGAGCCCATGGCGAACTCGTCCAGGTTGGTCTTGCCCACCGGCACCGCCCCGGCGGCCACCAGGCGCTCGACCACGGTGGCGTCGTACGGCGGGAGCCAGCCCTCCAGGATGCGGGAGGCGCACGTGGTGGGCACCCCCCGGGTGCACAGGTTGTCCTTGAGGGCGACGGGCACGCCGGCCAGGGGGCCGGGATCACCGCCGGCGGCCACGGTGGCGTCCACCGCGTCGGCCGCGGCCCGGGCCCCCTCGGCGTCGACGTGGAGGAAGGCGTGGATCTCGCCGTCGCCGGCCTCCACCGCGGCCAGGTGCTCGTCGACGAGCTGGCGGGCCGTCCACTCACCCCGGCGCACGCCGGCGGCCACCTCACGGGCCGAGATGAAGGAGTCGGCGGCCACTAGGGCGCCTCGCCCAGGATGGGCGGGACCCGGAACCGGCCGGCCTCGACCTGCGGGGCGACGGCCAGGACCTCGGCCGGCTCCAGGGTGGGGCCGGGCACGTCGGGGCGCAGCACGGTGCCCAGGGGCAGGGGGTGGGCGGTGGGCGCCACGTCGGCCAGGTCCAGCGCCTCGACGTCGGCGGCGTGGTCCAGCACGTCACCCAGCTGCCCGGTGAAGGTCTCCAGCTCGTCGTCGGCCAGCTCCAGCCGGGCCAGGCGGGCCACGTGGGCCACGGCGTCGCGGGTGATCCTCGGGGACATGGCCCGGCATCGTAGGCCGGTCCCCCGACCGCCCCGAAGGCGATGGCCGGAGCCCGGCGCTCACTCAGCCGGTGAAGCGGGCCGTGGTGGCGACCGGCGTGGCCGCCGTGGCCTGCGGGCCGGCCGAACCGTCGCCCAGGACGGTGATCCGCACGTCGGCCGTGCCCAGGCACACCGGGAAGGTGGTCTGGTACAGCTCACCGTCGTTGCACAACCGCACGGCGAAGGTGAAGGTGCCGGGGGTGGTGGCCGCCCCGCTCCAGGTGTCGTCGGCGTAGGCCAGGCCGGGGGGCAGGGCGCCCACCACCGGCGTGTCGAAGGTGTCGGCCGTGGGCTGCGACAGATCGCGGGGCATGGCCGAGCGGGGGGCGCCGGGGACGAAGGGGATCTCGTAGAGCCCGATGGGGACCGGGACCTCACCGACGTGGATGGTTTGGTCGTCCCGGAGGGGCTGACCGAGGGCCGGGGCGTCGGCCAAGGGGTCGTCGCAGTCGATGCCCACCTCAGGGGCGGCCACGTCCGCGGTGGCGGAGGAGTTCGGGCCCAGGTCGTAGTCGGCGCCGTCGAGGACCCGGAGGCCGATGGTGCCGGGCCCCGGCGCCCCGACGAAGTCGAGGATGACCGGGACCTGATCCCGGCCGACCGGGAAGGTCACCGAGGTGGGCGGGTCCTCGACCTCTCCGGCCAGGGTCCCGATGACCTCCACCGTCACCGTCAGCTCGGACAGCAGGGGGCCGGTCCGGGCGAGGAGGCCACCCGAGGGGTCGGGGATCGGGCGCACCACGTCGTCGCAGTCCCGGTACAGGTGCGTCGAGGACGGGAGGAAGATGGCGATGTCGACCACGACGGGCTCGGGCGGCGGCGGGGCCCCCGCACCGGCCGGCGGACCGGCCAGCCCGGTGGCGAGCAGCGCCAGCACCCCGACGAGGGCGGCAAGGGGGCGACGAGAGGCAGGCGGCGTCATCGCAGCAGTCTGACATGTGCTGCCGGCACGTGCTGGCCGAGGCGTCAGCCGGTGAAGCGAGCCGTGGTGACCGGGGTGGGCCGACGCCGCCGTCGCAGCCGCCGCGGCGGGGAGGGGCAGGTCAGGGGGTGAGCACCTTGGTGCAGAAGGACACGACGGCGGCGGTGACGGTCGGGCCGTCGTGGTCGAGGGTGACGACGTGGAAGCTGTCGGGGGCGGTGACCCGCTCGACCGGGCCGGTGACCGCGGCGGCCAGGACGTCGCCGTTGGCCGGGTCCACCACGTGGTCCTGCGGGCTGGTCACGATCAGCACCGGGCAGGAGATGCGGCCCAGCCGGCCCTCGAGGTCGGCGGCGGCGTCGAAGGCGGTGAGCAGGGGGCGCAGGGGCGTCTCCGGGTAGGCCGACTCGACCACGCCCTCCTTGGCGATGTCGGAGGCGATGGCCGGCATGACCTCCATCCCCGAGGCCAGCATCTCCTCGAGGGCCTCCCGCATGCCGTCGGGCGGGGAGACGATGGCGTTCAGGCAGGCGATCCCGGCGATCTCCGGGTGCTCGGAGGCCAGCCAGGCGGTGAGGGCCCCGCCCATGGACAGCCCCACCACGGCGACGGCCCGGCACCGCCCGTCCAACTCGGCGTAGGCCGCCTCGGCGGCAGCCAGCCAGTCGGTGAAGGCGGTGGGGACCAGGTCCTCGACCGCGGTGCCGTGGCCGGGCAGGAGGGGCAGCTCGACGGTGAAGCCCTCGGCGGCCAGCGCGTCGGCCACCGGGCGCATGGACAGGGGGTTGCTGGTGTAGCCGTGGAGGACCAGGACGCCCCGGTCGTCGCCGGCGGCCCGGAACGGGCCGGCGCCTGGGATGATCGGTGCCGTCACGGGGCCTCCTCGGGTCCACGGCCCCCTGCCCTGGACGGGCCGATGATGGCACCCCCACTCCCCGGCGGCCCACCCGGTCCACCCCGGGCCTGGCCGGCGGCCGGGCCCGGAGGGTTGACCGGAGGGTCAGGCTCTGGTGTCCTTGCCGCCCGTGACCGCCGCCACCTCCCGCCGCACCCGTCCCGCCGGCGGCGGCCCTCCCACTCCCGGGGCCCGCGGTGCCTGAGGCCCGCCAGCTGACCACCCAGGGCCGCGAGCGCAAGGTGCAGCTCATCGACGCCGCCGCCGAGCTGTTCGCCGTCCGGGGCTACGACGAGACCCGCATCGTCGACATCGTCGAGCGGGCCGGTGTGGCCAAGGGCCTCTTCTACTGGTACTTCGAGAACAAGGAGGCCCTGTTCCGGGAGTTGGTGGAGGAGAACCGCCTCCGCCTGCGGCGGGCCCAGGCCGAGGCCATCGATCCCGGGGCCGAGCCCCTGCTGCGCATCCGCCAGGGGGCGGCGGCGTCGGTCACCTACATGTCGACCCACGCCCACTTCTTCTCGCTGATCGAGGTGGAGAGCCTCGACAAGCAGTTCACCGACGTGCTCCGCCAGGGCACCGAGGTCCATGCCGCCGATGTGGCCACCCTGGTGTCCCTGGGCATCGCCGATGGCACCATCCGCGACGAGGACCCGCTGCTCCTGGCCTACGGGGTGGTCGGCGCCGTCGGCTACTACGGCCACTTCCACCGCACCGGCCGGGTCAGCGTGCCCACCGGGGAGCTGGCCGCCTTCGTGGGCCGCTTCGTGGTGTGCTCGCTGGCCGCCGACGAGGAGATCGCCCGCCGCGTGCTGGCCGTTCCCCTGCGGCCGGCCTGAGCCCGGGCGCGGCGGTGGCGGGGCCGTGGCCCCGCCACCGGTGGGCGACTCGAGCGGCCGCCCCGTCAGTCAGTCGGTCATGGCCTTGATCTTGCCGGCGATCTCGGCCTGCACCGGGTCGACGGCGCCGGACTGCATGGCCATGAGCTTGGTCATGTCGCCGGTCACCTGGATCTGGCCCGACATGAAGGCCTGCATCCCGGCCTGCGGGTTGCCGTCGACGAGGATGGCCTTGGCCGTCTCGTAGGGCAGGGTGACGGTCAGCTGGGGGTCCTCGATGTGGGCGAGGTCCATCTCCATCTCGCCACCGGTGGAGTCCATGTGGGCGTTGACCACGCCGCCGTCCCCCACGCCGTCGGGGCACTCCTTGATGACCAGGTTCATCTTGACCTGGTGGGGCGAGTCCCCGGACTTGCCCCGGTACTCCTCGCGGATGGCCTTGGCCCCATCGAGCCACTCCTCACTCAGGAACTGCGCCACGGGTTCTCCTCCGGTGGGTTGCGGAGCCCGGACGTTACCCGCGGGCCGGCTGTGGCCGGGACCGGTCGCTGCACGCGCCGTGCGAGCACCCGGGGGCAGCCCGCCGCCCGGCGACCACGGAACGGCGTGACAGATCATTCGACACCACTCTCTGTGCATTTTCTCGGTCTATTCCATGATGTTCACTTATTTTCTGATGTTCGCCGGTGGCCTCGTTCTTGACACCCTGGTGGGGCGATGCGACGGTCGGCCCCGGGGAGGGCCAGATGCCGCACGCGCCACACACCGAGACGGAGCCATGACCACCACCACGCCACCGCCCCGGAGCGGCCGCCGGGTCGCCGGCCTGGCCGGGGGGCTGCTCCTGGTGGGCGCCGTCCTGGCCGGGGCCGCCCTCGGACCCGCCGAGGCCGCACCCGTCGAGGTGCCCGCCGTCCCGGCCGCCGAGCCCTGCGCCGTCACCGCCACCCTGGTCAACCCGTGCCGGCCCTGGTTGGGCGTCGTCGCCGACCACTACCCCGACGTCGGCCGGTCGATGCGGGCCCAGTACGAGGGCCACGAGCGCCGCATCGGGCGCCAGGTCGACGTCGTGCACTGGTACCACGCCGCCGGGAACGTCCGGCTCTCGGCCGACGAGCGCCACGTGGCCGAGCGGGGCTCGATCCTCTACCTGAACTGGAAGCCGGCCAACCGGTGGGCCGACGCCACCGGTGGCAACGCCTCGATCGACGCCCAGATCGACACCATGGCCAGCCAGGTCCGGGCCCTGGGCTCGGCCCGCATCATGCTCTCGCTCTTCGGCGAGCCCGAGCGCTTCGCCACGCCCGGCACCTCGGCCTGCCCGGGGCTGAAGGGCAGCGCCGGGTCGCCGGCCGACTACCGGGCCATGTGGGCCCACGTCCAGGACCGCTTCGCCGCCGCCGGCGTGACCAACGTGGTGTGGGTCATGAACTACCTGGGCTACGTGGGCTGGGACTGCCTGTTCCCCGAGCTGTGGCCCGGCAACGACCGGGTCGACTGGGTCATGTGGGACCCGTACTTCGGGCCCGGCCGGCGCTGGGAGCCCGAGGTGGGGTACTTCTACGACGCCCTGGAGGCCAAGGCCGACGCCCAGCACGCCTACACCTCCAAGCCCTGGGGCCTGGCCGAGTGGGGCTCCTGGCGGAACGCCCCCCAGGCCGAGGCGTACCGCGTCTACGACGACGCCCGGGCCACCCTCGACTCGGGGCGCTTCCCCCGGCTCAAGCTCTACGAGGCCTACGACACCACCAACGGCAGCTACGACATCCGCGTCGGCTACACCGGCACCGGCGTGGCCGACCCCACCGAGCAGGCCCGCTACAACGCCTTCGCCCACCACCCGGCGTTCTCGGACCCCACGGGGCCGACCGATCCCCCCGACCCGCCCCCGCCGCCGCCTCCACCCCCGCCGCCCACCGACCACCTGGCCGCCTGCGACACCGGCGTCGAGACCGGGATCTCGTGCTTCGCCGGCATCTACAGCGGCTCGGTGCGCCCCACCCTCCAGGCCGGCGGCCAGGCCGGGGCCCGCAGCGTCCAGGTGGCCAACACCTCGGGGGCCACGGGCACCCTGGGCCTCAACGTGAAGCCCACGCCCGTCGCCGCCACCGTCACCGGCCGCACCTACACCGGCGCCGTCTGGGTCCGGGCCAGCCGGATCGGCCTGCCCGTCACGTTGATCCTGCGGGAGCGGCGGCCGGCCACCGGCGCCGCCCCGGCCAACGGCTTCAGGACGGTGACCTGGACGGCCACCGACACCGACTGGCACCAGATCACCGGCACCTACGTGGCCAAGGAGGCGGGCAACCAGCTCACCTACTCGGTGTACGCCTCGCTCAGGCCGGCCGAGTGGTTCCGGGCCGACACCTTCGCCCTCACCAGCGAGCCCCCGGGCTGACCGGACGGGCCACCCGCCCGGTCAGCCCGGTCAGCCCGTCACCCCAGCTCCGGGGCCGCGGAGGGCACGGGCACGCCGGCCAGCTCGGCCCCCACCACATCGGCCTCGCCCGGCACCTCGCCGGCCGGGTGGGCGGTGCGGGAGCTGCGCCGCACCCCGGCCGCGGCCACGATGCAGGCCAGCGCCAGCACGGCGCCGGCCAGGTAGCCGGCCGGGTAGCTGTCGGCCAGGCCCACGGTGGCCTCCCGGGCCTGCTGCACGGCCTGCATGAGCTGGATCCCGAAGGTCACGCCGACCTGCACGACCATCTGCTGGGCGGCGCCGGCCACCCCCAGGTCGGCCTCGTCCACGGCGTGGGCCACGGTCGAGGCCATGGCCGGGTTGGACACGCCCATGGCCACACCGGCCAGGGCCAGGCCGCCGACGATGACCAGCGCCGGCGTGCCGGTCCCGATGGTCGACATCCACACCATGGACGCGGCGATGGCGGCGGCGCCGGCCACGCCGGCCAGGCGCTCGCCCAACCGGCCCACCACCAGGGCGGCCAGCGGGCCGGCGATGGCGAAGCTGAGGGGCCGGGCCGTCGACACCAGGCCGGTGCGGGTCTCGGAGTAGCCCAGCACGTTCTGCATGAGCAGCGGGGTGAGCACGAAGCTGCCCATGTAGGTGGCGTTCATCAGGCCCAGCATGAGGATGGGCAGGGCGAAGTTGCGGCGCCGCAGGTACCGGGTGGGCAGGAACGGGTGCGGGGCCCGGGACTCCTGGGCCAGGAAGCCCACGGCGGCCAGGGGGGACAGGAGGAAGCCGCCCACCACCAGCGCGTCGGACCACCCCCGCCGGGGGGCCAGGTTGAGCGCCACCAGCACCGGCGTGACCGCCAGGGCCAGCAGGACGGCCCCGGGCCAGTCGAAGCGGCCACTCTCGGTCCGGCGGGGCGTCTCGGGCAGGACCCGGGCGGCCACGGCCAGGGCGACCAGGGTGAGGGGCACCTGGCCGGCGAACAGGGCCCGCCACCCGAAGGCAGAGACCAGGGGGCCGCCGATCACCACCCCGACGACGGGGCCCCCGGCGGCCACCATCGACCACCACCCCAGGGCCCGGACCCGCTGGGAGCGCGGGAACACCAGGGAGATGAGGGCGAAGGAGGCGGGCCCGGTGGCGGCCCCCTGGGCCGCGGCCAGGACCCGGAAGGCGATGAGCGACCCGGCGTCCCAGGCCACGGCGCTGGCCGCGGCGCTGACCGTGGCCCCCAGCAGGCCGAGCAGGAACACCCGCCGCTGCCCCCACAGGTCGCCGAGCTTGCCCACCGCCGGGCCGATGATGCCGAAGGCCAGGATGGGCCCGCTGACCACCCAGGTCAGGGTGCTCTGGCGCGAGCCCAGGTCCTCCGCGATCCGGGGGATGGACACGGCCAGGATGGTGATCGTCACGTTGACGGTGAACAGGCCGAGCAGGAGGGTGACGAGGATGGCCCGCGGCGACCGATCGGTGCGCAGGGCGGCCACGTCGTCGCCGGCCGGCGCCGGCCCCGGGGCGGCCCCCGCCTCGTCGTCGACCATGGGGCGGCACCCTACTTGACCAGCCGGTCAAGTCCTCCTCGGTTGCCCGCCCGCGGCGCCGGCCACCGGGCGCCCGGCCCGCCTCGATCAGTCGAGGAGGATGTCGACCTCGGCGCCCCGGCGGACGCGCTCCCCGGCGGCGGGGCTGGTGCCGGCCGGGGTGCCGGCCGCCGGGCCCCGGGCCTCGCCGGGGGCCAGCCCCTCGGCCTCCAGCAGGGCCACCGCGTCGGGCAGTGAACCGGCCCCGCTGACATCGGGCACCGTCACCAGGTCCGGACCCTGGGACACGACCACCACCACCTCGCCCCCGCGCTCCACCTGCGTCCCCGGCCCGGGATCGAGCGAGATGACCAGCCCGGCGGCCACGTCGTCGCTGAAGGCCTCCTCGGCCACCGGCGCCAGGCCCAGTGCCTCCAGGGCGGCGACCGCGTCGTCCCGGGCCGCTCCCACCAGGCCGTCCGGGACGGCCCGGGGCTCGGGGCCCTGGGAGACCACCAGGCCCACCTCGGTCCCCCGCTCCAGGCGCTCCGGCAGGCCGCCCTCGACCTCGACCACCTGACCGGCCGGCACCTCCTCGTCGAAGCGGGGCGTGACGGCGGGGACCAGGCCGGCCCGCACCAGCCGGGCCTCGGCCTCGGCCCGGGGCAGGCCCCGAGCCAGGTCGGGCCGGTCCACCAGCGTGGGCCCGGCCGAGACCACCAGCGTGACCGCCTCGCCCTCCTCCACCTCGGTGCCCGGCGCCGGCCGGGTGCCCAGCACCTCGCCGGCCGCGGTCCCGTCGCGGCGCTCGTGGTCGACGGCGACCCGGTACCCGAGCTGGGTGAGGGCGGAGCGGGCCGCGGCCTCGGTCGACCCGGCCACGGTGGGGAGGCGGTGGGTGGGGGCGCTGGCGGTGAGGTCGGCCACCAGCAGCCCGGCGGCCACGCCGGCGCCGGCCAGCAGCAGCACGGCCAGGACCGTCCACGGCCACCGGCGGCGACGACGACCGGTGGGCGAGCGGGGGTCCCACGGCTCGCCGTCGTCCCCCCCGTCGTCGGCGGCGGCGTACCCGTCGGCCCCCCCGGAGCGGATGGTGGGCTCTCCCGCCCCGGACGGGGCCCGGGCCCACGCCGGGTCGACCACGGTGTGGTCCTCGCCCACGGGCTCGGAGGCCGGCGGGTCGCTGGGGGCGACGTCCGGGGAGGAGGGCCAGACCGTCCCTGCTCCGGGGCCGGCCACCGGCCGCCACGTGGCCTCCAGGGCGGTCAGGTCGACCTCGCCCTCGTCCCCGGCGGGGCGGGGGCCGGGGCCGGCATCGCTCCCGGCGGCGAGGGGCGGGCCGCCCCCGGCCGGGGAGGGACCGGCCACGAAGGCCGGGACCTCCAGGTCGTCGGGTGGGAGCCGGTCCCCCACCAGGGTGGTGGGGTCGCGGTCGGGGGCCAGGTCGACCTCCACCGCCCCGGCCAGGGGCAGCGGTGCCGGCCGGGGCAGCGCGGGGGCCACCCGGGCCAGGGCCACGGCCAGGCCCCGGGCGTCGAGGCGGTCGTCGGGGTCGGGCGTGCCGGCGGCCTCCACCGGCCCGCCCAGCGGGCCCAGTCCGTCGGGGGCCACCAGGGGCCGGCCCACCCGGGCCATGAGCGTGCCCAGGGTGGTGTCGGAGGCGAAGGGCACCTGGCCGGTGACCGCCTCCACCACCACCAGGGCCAGCGAGTACACGTCGGCCCGGCCGCTCAGGGCCAGGCCCTGGGCCTGCTCGGGGGAGGCGTAGCGGGCGGTGCCCACCACCGCGCCCTGGGGCTCGGTCCAGGCCGCCTCGGCCAGGGCCCGGGCCAGCCCGAAGTCGGCGATGCGCAGGCGGCCGTCGTCGTCGAAGAGCAGGTTGGCCGGCTTGATGTCCCGGTGGACGAAGCCCCGCCGGTGGGCGTAGTCGAGGCCCCGCGCCGCCTGCAGGCCGACCACCAGCGCCTGGGAGGGGGTGAGGCGGTGGCCCCGGTCGAGCACGGCCCGGAGGCTGCCGCCCCCCAGGTACTCGGTGACGATCCAGGGCACGCCGTCGTCGTCCTGGCCCCAGTCGTAGGCGGCCATGACGTGCGGGTGGTTCAGGGCCGCGGCGGCCTGGGCCTCGGCCCGGAACCGGCGCAGGAAGTCCTGGTCCTCGGCCAGGGCGTCGTGCAGGACCTTGACCGCCACCGAGCGGCGCAGGCGCACGTCGTCGGCCAGGAACACCTGGGCCGACGCCCCCCGCCCGATCGGGGCCCGCAGCCGGTAGCGGCCGCCCAGCACCCGACCGATCTGCTCGGCCATGCGCGAGGTCGCCACCCCCGGGATAGTACGGCGCCAGCACCGCCGGCCCGGTGAGGGGGGCGGGCGGCCGTCCGGCGGGCCCGTCCGATGTCCCCCCCGGACCGGGACGCTGGCACGATGGGAGGCCATGGTCGATCCGCCGTCCCCCGACGAGCCGGGCCCCGGCGTCGGCCTGGAGCCGGACGACCCGCCGGTGCCGGTGGACCCCACCGCCGCCGACGAGGAGCACCGGGCCCGGGAGATCCGCGACCCCCTGCCCCAGCCTCTGGTCTCGGTCCGGCGCCTGGTGATCGCCGCCCTGCTGCTGGTGGCCGTGGGCTGCCTGGTGGTGGCCGGCCGGTCCGGGGGCGACACCGACCGCCGCACCGACGCCCAGCCCGCCATCGCCAGCTTCACCCCCGCCCCCGGGGGCCGGGTGATCCGCCAGTCGACGGTGGGCGTGATCCTCGAGCAGGGCTACGACGGGCGCCTCACCATCAACGGCACCGCCATCCCGGAGGCCCAGATGGAGGGGGCCGTCGTCCCCGGCACCGACGCCTACGAGCGCCTGACCGAGGACCAGCGCCGCCTCGGGCCCCGGCCCAACAACAGGGAGCGGGTGCTGTTCCGCCCCGGGCCGGGCCAGGCCATCACTGAGCTCGACACCGGCGAGGTGCAGATCACCGTGCGCTACTGGCGGGTGGCCGACGGCGAGCAGACGGCCCGGACCTTCAGCTACTCGATCTACACCGTCTGAGCGGCTCGGGCCTGGGCTTGGGCCGGGGCCGGCGGCTCCGCCCCCCGGCCGACGGCCCGGGCCCGCTCGGCCTTGGCCGCGTCCTCGGCCTTGCCGGCCTTGCGGTGGTGCGAGGGGTTGATGCCGTGCACCCGCTTGAAGGCGGTGCTGAGGGAGTAGACGGTGCCGTAGCCCACCTCGCGGGCCACCGCGGCCAGGCCGTCGTCGGTGGCCCGGAGCAGGTCGGCGGCCAGGCTGAGGCGCCACCGGGCCAGGTAGCCCATGGGCGCCTCGCCCACCCGATCGACGAAGCGACGGGCCAGGGTGGTCCGGGTGCCGCCCACCTCGTCGGCCAGGCTCTCCACCGACCAGGCCCGGGCCGGATCCGCGTGGAGCAGCCGTAGGGCGGCGGCCACCATGGGGTCGGCGTAGGCCGCGTACCAGGCCGGCGGATCGGCCTCGGGGCGGAGGAACCAGGTCCGCACGGACCGGATGACGACCAGGTCGAGCAGGCGCTGGAGCACGGCGTCCTGCCCGGGGGCACCGCTGGTCACCTCGGCGTCGAGCAGCGTCACGAACGGGCTGTCGAGCTCGCGGGCGGAGACGACGAGCCGGGGGGGCAGGGCGTCCAGCAGCCGGCGGCTCAGCTCGCCGTCGGAGTGGTAGGCCCCGACCAGCAGGACCGTCGACCCCACGCGGTCCCGGCCCCACGGCCGGCGGCTGAGGGGCGCCACCTCACCGGGCGCGCCGGCCGGCGACCACCGTGCCTCGGGGTGGACGACGACCTGGGGCGGCGTGGCCACGTCGTCGGCCACCGTGTAGGCGCCCACGTCGTGGAGGAGGGCGACGTCGCCGGCCCGCACGTGCACCGGGTCGCCCCGGCCGGTCACCAGCCAGGCGTCACCCCGGACGGCGGTGACCACCCCCAGGGTGGCGTCGTCGTCGATGCGCAGGGCCCACGGGGCGGCGAGGACGGACCGGAACACGGTGGCGCCGCGGGCACACGGCCCCTGGAGCAGTCCGGCCAGCACGTCCACAGGCGGAACCGTAGACGCTGGCCCGGCGCCGGCCGGGCGGGGGCCTCCCGGCCCGGGCCCCGTCAGCCCCCGTCGTCGCCGGGCCGCTGGCCCGTCTCCAGCAGGTGGACGAAGGCGGCCTCGTCCAGGACGGGGACCCCGAAGCTCTCGGCCTTGGCCAGCTTGGAGGCCCCCGGGTCGGCCCCGACCACCAGGGCGTAGGTCTTGCCCGACACGGCGCCGGTGCTCTTGCCCCCGCGGGCCTTGATGGCCGCCGCCGCCTCGTCCCGGCTGAAGCCGTCCAGGGTGCCGGACACCACCACCGCCTTGCCCAGGAGCACGGGCTCGATGTCGGGACGCTCGGGGCCCTCCAGGTTGAGCCCGGCCCGGCGCAGGCGCGCCACCAGGGCGGCGTGCTCGGGGTCGTCGAACCACTCCCGCACCGCCCCGGCGATGACCGGCCCCACACCGTCCACCGCGGCCATGGTCTCGGCCTCCGCGGCCTCGATGGCGTCGAGGTGCCCGAAGGCGGTGGCCAGGGCCTCGGCCCCGGCCGGGCCCAGGTGCCGGATGTTGAGCCCCACCAGCAGGCGGGCCAGGGGGCGCTGGCGCGAGGCGTCGATGGCGGCCTGGAGGTTGCTGATGGCCTTGGCCTCGAAGCCCCGGAAGGTGTCGGCGGTGGCCACGAAGCGGGCCACGTCGGCGGCCAGGTCCCCGGCCAGCTCAGAGCCCAGCAGCTCGGTCGCGCCGTCGGGGGCGGTGGAGGTCACGTCGGAGGGGGCGAGGTCGTAGCCCCTGGCCTTGGGGTCCCCCCGGCGCTCCCGCATGGTGGCCAGGGCGGCCACGAACCAGTCGTTGATCAGGGTCCGCAGGGCCCAGAAGTGGTCCCAGTCGATCTCGTAGAGGCCGGCCACGTCGGCGATGAGGCCCAGGTCGAGGAACAGCCGGACCCGCAGCTCGCCGAAGCCCTCGATGTCCATCGAGCCCCGGCCGGCGAAGTGCTCGATGTGCCCGGCCCTCTGGAACGGGCACTCCAGGTCGACGCAGCGGGTGTCGCTCTCCCCCTCGGGCCGGACCAACCTCGAGCGCCGGGGGCAGGGGCACGTGGTGGGGAACGTCCACCGGGGTCGGCTCGGGTCGTCGCGGGGCAGGACGGGGCCGACCACCTCGGGGATGACGTCGCCGGCCCGGCGCACGACGACCACGTCGCCCTCACGGACGTCCTTGGCCGCCACCTGGTCCTGGTTGTGCAGCGTGGCCTGGCTCACGTTGGCCCCGCCCACGAACACCGGCTCCAACTGGGCGAAGGGGGTGGTGCGGCCGGTGCGGCCCACCGAGATCATGATGGAGCGGAGCCGGGTGGTGCGCTCCTCGGGGGGGAACTTGTAGGCGATGGCCCACCGGGGGGCGCGGGTGGTGAAGCCCAGCTCCCCCCGCCGGGCCAGGTCGTCGACCTTCACCACCACGCCGTCGATCTCGTAGGCCAGGTCGTGCCGGTGCTGCTGGCGGTGCTGGCAGTACTCGTACACCTCGTCGAGCGTCTCGACGCGGCGGATCTCCGGGTTGACCGGGAGCCCCAGCGAGCGCAGGTGCTCGAGGGTCTCGTGGTGCGTCGTGACCACGGGGCCGCCCCGCACCTCGCCCACCTGGTAGGTCCACAGCGACAGCTCCCGGCGGGCCGTGACGGTGGGGTCCTTCTGGCGAAGGGCACC